>DASZZA010000657.1:0-5395 GCA_035545135.1 Lacipirellulaceae bacterium
ACGTTACGATCACACAATCGGGGCCCGGCGGAACACAAACATTTACGGTCGCCGGCATCGGCAACGGCGGTTCCGCGCTCACTCTCGTGAGCAGCCAGAATATCAATGATCCTAGCGCCGTCGCCCAGCCGTATACGTACACGGTGGATTGGGGCGACGGCAACGTACAAACGATCACGCTCATGCTCAAAACTCCCGGCAACCCGACCGTCAATGGCCAGACATTTATCAATACGCTGGCGCGAACTTCCGGCACGGTTGGAGTACCGACGACCGGATCGTTCCAAATCATGCACAAGTACTTGGGTCCACCTGACCCCGTGCATCCGACGGCCGATATCAAAATTAGCGCCACGATCGTCGACGACAACGACGGTAGCGTGAGCGACTTCACGACCGTTTCAAATCCCGGCATTCAAACAATCAACGTAGCGATCGACACGACGCCTCAGGTCCCGCGGCTCGTTTTCATACCGCAACAATCGCCTCACATGCTGCTCGAGCAGCAATCCGTTGCGCCCCAAAGTTTACAGCCGAGCAGAGCCCGGATCGTTCCCAGCGAAATGGTAACGACATCCGATCGGTATGTGGAGCTTGTCGTTGTTTCGCTCGATGGCACCGAGGTCGAACGCTACCGCCTCAGCGATGAGGCGCTCGTCGACTTGCGCGGACTCTTTGCCAAACTGCCCGATAATCGGTACCGGATCTATCTGTTCCGCGCAGACAACAATTCACGGCGATTGGTGATGGACGTGTTCGTACGCCGTGGCCGAGTGATCGATCCCTCGGACGATTCCGAAGGCACGCGCGATCGGCCGCCAACGAACGAGGACACTCAACCGAACAAAGCGCAACAAAACGGCCAACAAAACGCGGTCCCGCTACAACAGCAACAACAGATTCAGCCGACTCAAAACAATCTGCTGCTGAAACCGGCGCCGGCTGACAGTCCGCGAGGAGCTTCGGCCCAGCCGCGACTGCCAGCAAACGGCACTAATCAGACAGCTGGAAAAGCAGTTTTCGACAACCAGCCGACACGGTCACGCACCGCCATGAATTGGGTCATGCCGCTCGCTTGGCTCGGACTCGTTGCCAGTCCAGAAAGCTGGTCACGTCGCGTCGGCGCGGCGCTGGAACGGGCCGACGATCGGGATTGGCAAAGGCTCCGCCGGGCCGGTCGGCTCGGAAAAATGGCCACGAAACCCCGGCAGGAACGGCCGGAAGTGACAAGCGACGCGGTGTAAAATAGGAGTTTGACGTTGATACGCATTGGCTGAACATCGGAAATCTGCGGTCAGGGTTTGCGTTTTAGCTTCTCACGTCGGTGGAGATAAATCGCACGCCGTCAACTGAACCCACTTATCTACTCACGTAATACATGCGAACCTGCCCTGCTTGCCAACACGAATTAGATCAGGCTGCCGTCGTGCAGGGCAAATGTCCACATTGCGGAGCGATCCTGCGCAAATTATCGCAGCGCACGTTCGAAGATAAGCAGGTCCGCGACAAGACCAACGACAAGGAATCTGGTGATCTCGATGAATTCAATCTGGACGAACTGGTAGAACACGAATTGACCGATACCGACCAAGGCGGTCAGACGATCGAAATCAGCGACATCATGCTTGGCGACGATGAGCCCCCGGTCGATATCGATGATATTACGCCGCTGGAGGAGGACAAAGGTCTTGCCGATCTGGCCGGCGACATACGAGCGCGGGATGAGGCCGATGAGTTCATCCTGGGAGATTTGCCCGGTCCCCACGCATCGGACTCGTACGAGGTTGGTCCGACCATCGAAATCGAAGGTCGCGGCCACAAACACGATGATGTTGAACCGAAGGCCAATGGCGACGACGTCACGCCGCTTGAAGAATCGGCCAGCGAACCTGATCACAAAGCGGCGACGATCGATTACACGTCGGACATGACGATGGAGTTTCAACCGCCGGGCGGCGCGGCGCCCGACCAGCCTCCGTCCACGCGCCGATCGACCCACACGCTCGAAAGCGACAAAACGGTCGACCTGGCCATGTCGCCGGCCGAGGCCGGCCTCATCGATTCCCAATGGCGCGGCACATACGATTTGGGCACCAAGCAAAGCCAGACCATCCGCCAGCGAGAAACGATCCAGGGCTTTCGTTCCTCGCTGCCGGTCAAGTCGCGCTATGTTCGCGAAAAGCGAACGGCTCCCGCCGGACCGCCCAAGTCGCTGGCCGAAGTGCCCGACTACGAGCTTCTGAACATCATCGGTGAAGGCGGAATGGGCGTCGTCTACGCAGCGCACCAGTCGTCGATCGCCCGCACTGTGGCGGTGAAAATGCTCAAGCCGTCGGCCAAGGTCCGCGAAGAGCAGCGCGATAAGTTCATTTCCGAGGCCGTCGTAACGGGCGAGCTCGATCACCCGAACATCGTACCCATTTACGATCTGGGGTCGAATGACGAAGGCGCGCTGTTCTACTCGATGAAGAGGGTGCGCGGCACGCCGTGGGACAAGGTGATTCATCAAAAGTCGCTCGACGAAAACCTGGGCATTTTGCTGCGAGTGGCCGACGCCGTAGCCTTTGCTCACGCCGGCGGCGTCATCCACCGCGATCTGAAGCCGGAAAATGTCATGCTGGGCGACTACGGCGAGGTACTCGTGATGGACTGGGGGCTCGCGCGCATCACTCCCGAGTTCGCACATGTGGATGCCGTCTATCAGGCCGATAGCCTGGGCGGCACGCCAGCCTACATGGCGCCCGAAATGGCCAAAGGGCCTGTTGAGGCGATCAACAAGACCAGCGATATCTATCTGCTCGGCGCTATTCTGTACGAAATTATCGGGGGCGAGCCCCCGCACTCGGGCCGCGACGTTATGCAGTGCTTGATGTCCGCTTCGCAGAATCGCATCGACGCGATTCGCTATGACGGAGAATTGAAGGAAATCGCCCTCAAGGCGATGGCCACGAAGCAGGAAGACCGTTATCAGACCGTTAAGGAATTCCAGGAAGCTGTTCGCACGTACCAGTCGCATTCCGAAAGCCTGGTTCTCACTGCGCACGCCAACCAGAACCTGCAAAAGGCCCGGGCATCCAAAGATTACCAGGTATTCGCCCGCGCCCTGTATGGCTTTCAAGAATCGCTCACATTGTGGGATCAGAACCACCGGGCCCAGAACCTTCTCAAGGAAACGCAGCGCGACTACGCGACCTGTGCCTTGGAAAAAGGCGATCTCGATTTGGCGGCGTCCCTTTTGGATCCCGCTAAACCGGAGCACGAGGCCCTCGTCACCCGCATCAACGAGGCTCGCGCCGAGCGCGATGCGCGGCAACGCCGCTTGCGCCTGGCCCGGCTCGCGGTCGCCGCTCTGCTGGTGATTGTTGTCACTGTAATATCGATCGCGTCGGTAGTGTTTCGCGTCGAGCGCAACAAAGCCGTGGAAGCGAGGAAGGAAGCTGAAAAACAACGTGGCATTGCTCAGACAAACGAGAAGGAAGCCGTTAAACAAAAGGGAATCGCCGTCACGAACGCCCAAGAAGCCATCAAGCAGAAAAAGATCGCTGAAACCAATGCACAAGAGGCGCTCCGGCAGAAGGGACTCGCCGATAAGAATGCACAAGAGGCGATCAAGCAACAAGGAATTGCAGAGACAAATGAACAGGAGGCAGTCAAACAGCGCGAACGGGCAGTAAGCGCTAAGGAAGCCGAGGAGTACGAGGCCTACATCGCGCAAATCGGTCTGGCAAATGCGAAGATCAACGACAACGCGTACGACTACGCTCATACGCTGCTCGACGAAAGCAAGCCCGAGCTACGCAATTGGGAATGGGGCCGGCTCGAACACCTGTGCAGCCTGGGAAAGGCCACTTACAAGACAACCGCTCCAGTGGAAGCCGTCACTTATTCACCGGACGGTCATTGGTTTGCCACCGGCGATATGGACGGAAACGTAACCGTACGCGATGCTCGGACCGGCGAAATCCGCTTCCAAGCGCCCTTTGGCCAATACGTACTTTGCATCGACTACTCGCCCGATGGCCGCCGAATCGCCGCCGGAGGCAGCGATAAGACCATTTACATCCTCGATGCGACTACAGGCAAAGCAGTTGGCGCGCCGTTGGTCGGCCACACCGACGGCGTCTTATCCGTGCGGTTCTCGCCCAATGGCCGGCAACTCCTAAGCAGCTCGTACGACATGACGGCCCGTTTGTGGGACCTGGCTTCGCGCACGCCGTTGCAAGTATTCAAAGGCCACAGTTGGTGGGTGTGGGCTGCCGAGTTCTCACCGGATGCCAGTCGAATCGTCACTGCTGGCCAGGATGGCAAAGCCGTGGTGTGGGAAAAGTGGGACGCCATGCGCGCACAGCTGACCGTTCTCGGCAAGGATCCAACCACGATCGATATTATGCGGCAGCAACAGCCGGACTCCCCGATCTATGGTCAATACACTTCCTTCAGCGGTCATAACGGCGCTGTCTATTGTGCCCAATTCTCGCCCGACGGCAAATTCGTGGTCACAGGCGGATACGACAAGCTCGCGATGATCTGGAATCCGGACGAAGTGCAACCGATCGACATCGGCAAACGTCTCAAGGGCGAGCCTGAGCAAAAGCTCAAATACACCCGCCTCGCTGGACACGGTGGGCCGGTTCGGTCGGTCACGTTCTCACCGCATGGCAAACTCGTGCTTACAGGCAGCGAAGACAACACCATCCGAATTTGGGATGCAGCCACCGGCAAACCGCTGCGCGAACTGCGCGGCCACAGCCGTGCCGTCAGAACATGTACCTTCTCGCCGGACGCCCAGTGGGTTCTCTCCGGTAGCGACGATGAAAGTGTGCGCGTATGGAACGTGCAAGGCTACGAGGAAAAGCGCGTTCTTCATGCGAGGGTCCTCAGTGGCCACGAGGACGCGGTACTTTGCGCGCGCTTTTCTCACGATGGCAGTCGAATTGTCACAGCCAGCCGCGACCGCACCGCAGCCTTGTGGGACACCGCCACTGGCAAGCCATTGCGGCGGTTTGAAGAAGGGCATGAATTCCTCGTGTCCGGCGCAGTGTTCCTGCCCGATGAACGCCACCTGGCCACCGGGGCCGGCGATAATTCCGTTCGCGTCTGGGATCTCACGGCGGGCGTTCAAACATCGGTCCTCACGCCGACGGGCCGCGTCGGCCAACTCGCCGTCTCGCCGGACGGGGATTGGATTGCGACTGGCAGCCCGGCTAACGATGTCCAATTGTGGAACGCCCATAACGGTGCCCTGGTCGGCAAGCTTGCCGGACACGTTGCCGAAGTTTCGGCGCTCGCATTCTCGCCAACCGGCGACCTCCTCGCCACCGGCGACAACCGCGGCCACTTGCGGCTTTGGAAAAAGCAACGTCAACCAGCCAACGGCGCGACCGGTTGGGAGTTC
>DASZZA010000658.1:0-7738 GCA_035545135.1 Lacipirellulaceae bacterium
CGAGTTGATCGCATTGTGTGCACCCCGCCCGTGCTTCGTAAGTTACGGCACGGTAGAAGGCGGCGACCCGAAATGGGTCGACGCGCGAGGCAGCTTCATGGCGGGCGTCCTGGCGGGGCCCGTCTATCGACTCTTGGGCAAGCGCGACTTTGGCGCGACGGGCAATTATCTCACCATCAAGATGCCTCCAGTCGGGAATTTGGTTGGCGGCGAATTGGCCTGGCGTCAGCATAACGGGGGGCATGATGTGACGCCGAACTGGCCCGTCTTTTTCAGCTGGATCGGGGATAACGTCCAAGCCGATCAGCCATCAATAATAAGTCACCGATAGTTGCAGCATGCGCAAGCGCTGCGACACCACTTGTATAGCAAAACGGTGCTGAACAACGGCTGTCGGATTATCGCGGTATGCGCGTGCAGCAAGAAAAGCCGCTAACCCTGGCGGGGTAAGCGGCTTAGAATGTTGATGGATGTGCGCGGGCAAGTGAAAAGGTAGCACGTCCGCGGATTTTAAGTCCATGCTCTAACAAATGAGCTACTTGTCCGGTAGCTTACACAATAGGGAAAACCTTGCGGCTGCAAATGGCATCGCTTTTGTGGATTTTTTGCGTTGGCCGAACGCGCTTCTGGCCCCGAGCTTCCGTGCTGAATGTCACGGTCTGGCTTTGCGCCCCCGCCTTGTTGGGTGCGGCATACGCGAGTGAGGCGCGCTCCGGGGTAACGCCGGAAAGCCCGCAGGTGAGAAAGTTGGTGAACTCCGCGCTGGGCTTCCTGGAGACTCACACGGATAACCGGTTCGGCGCGAAATGCTTGGTCGGCCTGACGTTTATCAAGGCCGGAAAGCCCGATCATCCGCGCGTGCACGAAGCCATCGAAGAATGCCTGAACCAGGAAAAGGCCAACCCCCCAGATGCTCAGCTCGACGTCTATAGCAACGGGCTTGCCGTCATTTTTCTATGTGAGTGCTCGCCTCAAAAGTACGCTCGCGAGATTGACTATTTCGTAGGTCGGATGAAAGCACGCCAAAAGAAGCACGGCGGTTGGGGTTATCACGACATGCCCCGGGGCGATACGTCGCAAACGCAGTATGCGTCGCTCGCGTATTGGGAAGCGAACCGGCATGGATTTCGCATTGATGGTTCCTCGCTCGAAAACCTTGCCAATTGGTTAACTCACACCCAAAGCCCCGAAGGCTGTTGGGGCTATCAGGCACAGGTATCGCCGACCGACGAGCCCGTGGAACAGGACGACGCCACTTGCTCCTTGCTGGCCGCAGGGCTTGGCTCGACGTACATTTGTGCCGATTTATTCGGCCTGCATCCGTCTGGGTATTCCATCGAGGACAATTCCAAAACGCCAGTCCCTTCCGCGTTACGCCGGGTCGAGGTTTCGTCGGCCGTTGGCGAGCCGCAGCGATTCCATTTGACGAAGCTAAACCCATCATTGATTTATCGCGCCATTAGTCGCGCGCACTCCTGGATGGAGCAGAACTACAAGATCGATATTGGACCGAAGTGTTACTACTACCTCTACGCATTGGAGCGTTACAAAAGCTTCCAGGAAGCGCTCGAAGGTAGCGAGGACAGGTCTCCACAGTGGTACAACGACGGCTATGCGTTTCTTGCGAAGGACCAGGCGTCCGATGGCAGCTGGGCCGGTTATTGCGGACCCGTTTGTGACACGGCTTTCAGTACGCTTTTCCTCTTGCGCTCGATGCAAAATACCATCCACGCGAAATTGGGCGAAGGAATGTTGCTCAGTGGCCGCGGGCTGCCGACAAATCTGTCCCGGGCCAAGCTCCACAATGGGCAACTTATCGTGGAGCAGGTCCATACGAAGGTGAGCGAACTATTGTCGATGATCGACGATGGAAACGAAGGTGTGCTCGACGACTTGGCCCGCGATCCGAGCCAACTGATGGTCGACAAGGTCGACGACAAGAGCGCCCGCCGGTTGCAGCAGCTGGTCCACGGCGGCGAAGCCAAAGTCCGGCTGCTGGCGGTTCGGGCGCTCGGCCGGTCGGGCAGTTTAGACTACGTGCCCACGCTGCTGTACGCGCTCACCGATCCCGATAAGCGCGTGGTGCTTGAAGCTCGTAACGAACTGCGCTTCATCAGCCGGAACTTCGACGGCATTGGCCCACCGGACGATTTCACCGAGCAGCAGCGCTACGAAGCAATCGACGCCTGGAAGAAATGGTACAAATCGATTCGCCCAACGGCGGTGCTAGAGAAATGACGAAGGATGAAGGCGGAGCGAGAAAGGACGAAGGAACAGCGATAGAACTTGATCACATCCAACATCCAACATCCTTCATCCTTCATCCTTCATCCTTCATCCTTCATCCTTCATCCTTCATTCTTCATTCTTCATTCTTCATCCGTGCCCATCAGTCGTCTACAACGCCGACAACAACTCCGCGTCAACCAGTACGACCGTGTATCGAGCTGGCTGGTCGCGCTGTTGTTCATGGCGGGTGTTGTCGTCGGTGCGTTGGTAATCATCTACTTCACGCACAGATTCATCATCACCGACGTTTCGGTGCCAGTGATGCCGGTCGCTTCCGGCGGCGGTGGTACGGGAGGCGAAACCGGAACTCCCGGCGGCAGCGAGCTTGAGCCGCCAGGTGTCGAAGATGCTCCCCCAATCACCGAACCTCCGACCCGCGATACGCTGAGCGCGATCGCCTCGGCGGTTTCCGACCGCACGGCCATACTTGCTGATGAGCAGATCGACGTTGGCGCGCAGCCAACAGCCGGCGTCGGCGCAGGGGACCATCGTACCCCCGGCTTCGGCGGCGGAAGGGGCGGCGGCGCCGGCGGCGGCATAGGTTCCGGCTTCGGTCCCGGACGCGGAAATGGCCCCGGAGAGCCACGTCGGGAAATTCGCTTCGAGCCCGCATCGCTCCTCGAGTACGCCCAATGGCTCGATTACTTCAAGATCGAACTCGGCGTGCTGAACCCGCAGGACAATAAGGTCTATTACGCTTATAATTTAAGCCAAGAAAAGCCGGATGTCCGCGTGGGCGATCCCACGCAGGAGCAACGGCTATACATGAACCCGACCGACAGCCAGTTTGCCGCACTCGACCGCGAACTGGCCAAAAAGGCGGGAATTGCCGACAAGGGCCGGATCATCCTGCAATTCTATCCCCACGAGGCGCAGGCGATCCTTGTCGGACTGGAACGGAGACGTGCCGATGACGGTGCGCGCAAACCAGAGGAAATCCGCCGAACCGTCTTCCGCGTTACACATAAGGGAAATGACTTCGTCTTTAGTGTGGAAGATCAGAGCTACCGGTAGCCATGAGCAGGGAGCCTCTCGGCGGGTGCCCGGCACGGTGAAGAGAGATCGAGGATCTCCTCTGCGGTTCATACTCCGCGCTCCGCACTCCGCGCTCCTCGCCCCCCGCTACTCGCTCCTCGCAGCTCGCTCCTCGGGCCTTATTCATGTCTGCTAACAAATTCATCGCCGAGCTTGAGCGTCGCCGACTGCTATCCGATCGGCTGATGGCCAAGCTGCGCGAGTCGTTGGCGGGGTACGACCGGCCGCTCACGGCCGAAGCGCTGGCGAACTTCCTCGTAAAAAAGAAGCACTTGACCGAAGGACAGGCAGCATCTGTACTCACCGGCCTGACGCAAAGCGGCGTGAATCTCACAGAAGAGGATGCGTCTGAAGCGCACGACCAAGTCGATGGAAGTTCGATCTTTGAGCCGCAAAGTAGCGGCTTCCGCACGATCAAACCAGACGCGCCGTCTCCCGAAACTGACGATGACGAAGATGAGTACGGCCTCGCACCCATCGCCGACGATACCGAAGCGGCGACGAAGGAAAACGTGTTGGAGGAAGACGACTTACCGATTCTGAGCGTGGTTGCACCGTTGGAAGATTCGCAATCGCGAGTGATGCCCGAGCCGGAGGAAGTCACGGAACCTGAAAAGCACGACGTAAAACGTGCCGAGGTGGTGGTTCAGCCGCAAGCTGCTCCGGCGGTGCGTCGGACAACGAGCCTCAGTCGCGCCCGCAAGAAACGAACGAAGAAAGACGACAAAAAAAAGAAACGTGCCAAGCCCAGCAAAGAAAAGAAACGGTGGGACTCGCCGCTCATTCTCGTCGGCGGGGGTGGATTAACGTTGCTGCTACTTGTCGGCGGTACGCTTTATTGGTTGTTGACGCAACGATCAGGCGATCAGGTCCTCGCCCAAGCAGAGGCGGCACTCAAAGCTGGCACCTACGCACAAGCGATCCAACAATATGACGACTTCCTCAAGAACTTTCCACGACACTCGCAGCACAGTCTGGCACGCGTCGAGTTGGCATTGGTCCGCATTCGCCAACCGACCGAAGCCGGCGATTATCCGGCGGCGATTGCAGCGGCCGAGAAAGAATTGAAAGCCGTCGAGGATGAGCCCGCATTCAGTGATGCTGGGCATGGCGAACTAGCTGCACTATTGCCGCAAATCGCCCAAGGTGCCGCCACCGCGGCCGAAGAGGCCAAGCCTACCTCGGACGATGCGAATAAGCTTGTTGACGTCGCGAAGCAAGCGATCGCATTGTGTAACAACGCATCGTACGTACCGAAGACGCTGCGCGACGAGGCCAAGCTCACCAACGTGCAGGATACGCTCGATCGTGTCGCCCGCCGCCAGCGAACGCACTTGGCACTCTCAGAGGGGCTCAAGTCCATCGAACAGGCAATCGCCGCTGGTAAACCGGTCGCCGCCTACTCGGCGCATCGCAAGCTCCTGCGAGAACATCCCGAGCTGACAGACGACGCGAGCCTTGCCGCCGCGATTCAAAAAACAACTGCCGCCGAAAAGGCCGCGATTCACTTCGTTAAAGAAGATAAGGCCGCCTTGACCACCGAGCGTCCAGCGCCGTGGCGCGCGGCACTGGCTGTCGCGAACCGCCGTGTGAAACCGTCAGCCCCGCCGACAGGCGTGAGCGGGACGACATGCATCAGCATAGATGGTGCCGTTTACGGGCTCGATGCGGCCAGCGGCCGCCTGTTATGGCGACGGCCCGTCGGCTTCGGCGCTACCGCGCCGCCGGTACTCGTCGAGCACGATGTCATCGTCAGCGACCGGGCGCACAACGAATTGCAGCGTCTCGACGCCGCAATGGGCCGCCTTATCTGGCGCGCCGCCGTTGGCGAAACGTTCAACGGCGTACTCGTTGACGGGAATCGCGGATTCGTTCCCACGAAATCGGGCCGCCTGTACGTATTCGACTTGAAATCCGGTGCGCGCAAGGGCTATTTGCAATTCGATCAGCCACTACCCGTTGTGCCGGCGATCGATCGACAGGGAACGCGTATCTACGTGCCTGGAGACGAGGGCAGCCTGTATTCCATTTCGCTCGCGGATATGAAATGTATCGGCGTGAATTACCTGGGCCACGCGCCTGGCAGCATTCGCGTGCCGGCCGTTGCCGTGATGGATAAAGTTGCGGTCATCGAAAATGATGGTGTGGAGACCAGTCGCCTTCGACTCATGTCATTGGACAACAAGGGCGCCATCAGCAAGCAGGTGGCCGAACGACGGCTCAATGGGCTGCCGGTTTCCGCTTCCGTCATCACCGGCCGAGGAATGATCGTTGTCACCGATCGCGGACAGATCGAGGCGTACGAAATCGCCACGGGCTCCGGGGCAAAACCGCTCTCCGTCGTCGCGGGCCGCGATGCCACCGATTCGCAACCGCTGATGCGCTACGTCGCCGTCACCGGCCGGGATATCTGGATTGCCGACAATCGTTTGACGAAATACTCCATCGTGGCAACCGACAATCGGCTCCCCGTGGAGGAAATCGAGAACAACTTCTCAGGCGCGACATTCGACCACCCGCTAGCCGCCTTCGGCGATCTGCTCATCCATGTACGGCGTCCAAAAGATCGCGCCGGGTTCGTAGTCGCTGCGATCGACACGAACCAAGGTCACACGATTTGGGAAACTGATCTCGCCATTCCGCCGGCCGGTCCACCTGTGGTGGACAACGCGGGCAAAGCATTGGTCATCGGCAGTGCCGAAGGTTATGTCTTTCGATTCGACGAAGCCGCCATTCGTTCGCGCGTGCAAGACGAGGCAGTAGGCTCGGAGTTAATGCCGGCCGATTTTCCATCGCTCACCGCGGCGGTGGACCTGGGCCAAGGCCGCGCTGCGTTTTGCGCGGCCGGCTCGAATCGGCTTCTTCTCTACAACCGCGCGAACGCCACCGGCGCAAAGTGGCTGCAATTGCCCAGTCCGCTGGCATGCCCCATCACTCCCTTAGGGCAGGGCTTTGTCGCTCCGCTGAAGATCGGCCAGGTGTTCTACCTGAGCTCCGCCGATGGCGCGCGCCTTGCGACCCCGTTCCAGCCGCAACTCGACCCGCAAGTCGCTCTCGAATACAAACCGGCCGCCGCCGTGGGCAACGATGGTCGCCAATTCGTCGTTACCGATGGCCGCCAAAAAATTTACCTCGTTGCGCTCGTAGACCAACCTTCGCCACGCCTCGAACAAGTGAAGCAGGCCGACGCAGGTCCGCACCCCATCGAGTCGCCGATCGTCGTGCTGGGTAACGCCGCAGTTGCGGTCGCTGGCGGGACCCATCTCATTCGCTTCCAATTGCCGTCGCTGGAAACCATTGGTGAGACCGATCTGTCGACGCCTGTGGAAGAAGGCCCATTCCGCGCGGCCGGCGGGCTCCTCGTAACGACCGCCGACGACAAGCTCATCGACCTGTCGGCGGAGGGCAACGTGAAGTGGCAAGAGCCGATTCAAAATGGTCCGCTGGCCGGGCCGCCGCTGGTGCTCCCCGACAGCATCGTGCTCGCCTATCGCAAAGGAGTCATTGAGCGGCGCTCGCTCGCGGACGGCAAAATCGTCGGTACGGCGAATCTCCAGCAACCGGTTGCAACCGGGCCGGTCGCTTTCATGCAGCATCTCGTCCTGGCAGGTCCCGATGGAACGCTGCTCGTCGTCGATATGCCGTAGCAGAAATTCGCAAACGGTTTCAGACCGGGAATTGAAAATTGCAAATTGCAAATTGCAAATCGAGAATTGCCGAAGCCGCCGGGAAGTCGCACACGCGTGTCGTTGCTGGCCAATCCCAGGTTTGCGACTTGCAATATGCATTTTGTATTTTGCAGGTCTGCTTCCTTATTGTTTGCGCAGGTAGCCAGGTTTTACTGGCTGCCGGTGCCCCGCCTGCCAAACAAAAGCTTATTGACCGGTCGCCGTTTGACGAGATCATCCTCAACAAAGCCAACGGCGGCGCCACGATCGAAGTTCTGCCCTTGAACTTGCCGCAGCCCCCGCTCGCCACAAACCCCAGAACAGGGAACTTAAAGGTTCGGCTTCTCGACCGGCCGACCGAGGACTTCGCAGTCGCCTGGTCCAGTGTCGCTCAGGTTCGCGTGTTCGCGCAGATCCTGATGGATGAAGCCCAGCGCCTAACGACAGCGGGCAAGTTTGACGAGGCCTACGATTATTTCGTCCGCTTGCGTTCAGACTACCCCAACTTCCCGGGGCTCGAAGACGCCATCTGCGATTACCTGCAGCGAAATGCGGTCGCACTCTATCAACAAAAGCAATCCGACCGGGCACTTGCTCTGCTGCTCACGTTGTACCAGCGCAATCCGTCGTACGCCGGTTTGCCGAAAGCGGTGCCGACCGTCGCGGGCGACATTATTCAGCGCTATCTGCGCGAGGGAAAGTACGGAGCCGCCCGACGCGTGCTCGATCTTTGGCAGAAGCAGTTT
>DASZZA010000659.1:0-3655 GCA_035545135.1 Lacipirellulaceae bacterium
GCCGTTGAGATCGAGCGCCGCCGTGCCCAGATGACCAAAATGAACGTAAAGCCGGTCTGGGGTCACGATCGGTGTCGGACTTGCTACACCGTTTTTGGGATGATGCTCCTTCACCGCCGCCGCATCCGGCTGCAATACCTCCACATTCCATAGAACGCGGCCTTCGCGCGCATCAAGACAAAGCGCACGCAGCGACGTGTTCTCACCCGTTTCCGTCGCGGACGTCAAATACAACTTCCCGCCCGACAACACGGGCGAAGACCACCCGCTGCCCGGTATGGCTTGTTTCCAAACCACATGCTCAGTCGCACTCCACTTCAGCGGTACATGCGTCGCCGTCGAAATACCGTCGCCAGTTGGGCCGCGAAATTGGGGCCATTCCTCGGCAGTCGAAAACCGTCCGGTAAGAAGTAGCACTGCGAACGTGCAGATACACGTTGTGCGTGTCAACGTTGCGAATTGATATTGTGAGAAGCGCACGGTTGTCATCGCTCGATTGATCTTCCAATCATTGCCTACTAGTAACGCTGAGTTTGGTAGCTTGTCGGCGGCCTTCCCGGCGCGAACAGTTTCACCAATGCAAGGCCGACGGCGAATCCCCCCACGTGCGCCGCATAGGCGACGCCGCCTCCTTGCGAACTTCCGCCAAACGCGCCCAATCCGCTGACCAATTGGAACACAAACCAAATTCCGATCGCCACATACGAAGGCACCTGCGTCAGCATGCGAACCATGATTACCGTGACACGTCGGCGCGGAAACAACAAGATATAAGCGCCCAGCACTCCCGAGATAGCACCCGATGCGCCCAGCGAAGGCACGAGCGCTTCTTGGCTGTTAGCCCCGTAAACCGCCACCGTCAAGAATACATGCGCCAACGATGCAATTACGCCGCAAACAACATAGAAGATCAGGTAGCGCCAGTGGCCGAGCGCGTCCTCCACGTTATCGCCGAAAATCCACAAAAACAACATGTTTCCAAGAATATGGGCAATCCCACCGTGCATGAACATCGACGTCAGCAACGTGATATACACAGAACCGGGCGTCGGCTGCAGGCCCGGAACCGTTATCCGCTCGCCCGTAATTGGTTCCTTTACTTGGCGATCGGCCGTCACCATGTCCTTGCCCGTGACGATCTCCTCGGGAACCGTCGCGAACCGATAGGTGAACTTCTCGTTCTCGCCCATTCCTTGGAAGATCACGAACACCAATATATTGGCGAGAATTAGCCCGTAATTAACCAGCGGCGTAATTGTCCGACCCGAGTTGTCGTCGCCGATCGGCATGATCATGTTCGTGGACTCCGGACAACACGTCGCGACAAAAAGGCGCGATATAGGCTTAGAGCTTCTACAAAATGGCCGGGGACTGTCCCAATTTTGCGGAGTCTTCGGAGCAAAATGGGTCCCCCTCTCCGAAGCCATTTTCTTAAGACCCTTTACAAAGATACTGAACTTATCCTGCCAATACCATCAGGCACACAACGTGAGGCTTGAAACCGCTCATTCGCCCGGTTAAACATACACTTCCGCAAAGGTCCGCCTCAGCTTTACTCGAAACGGATCGCCAAGCCATAGCGTCTCCCGATCAACCTTAGCGAGCGGCCGGGTTTATCCCCACCGAGCTAAGCCAGGCTTTTCGCTGAAATCGGAAAATCTCAATCAACAATTACTCTCACCGATAAGGGAAACAATATGAAACGCAAAGCTTCAGCAGAGTGGAAGGGCGGGCTCAAAGACGGAAAAGGAACCATCTCGAGCGACAGCGGCGTACTTGCAAAGACTCAATACTCGTTCAGCACCCGCTTTGAAGAAGGGAAGGGCACAAATCCCGAGGAACTAATCGCCGCCGCCCATGCAGGTTGTTTCTCCATGGCACTCTCCGGCCAATTGGGAAACGCAAAATTGACGGCCGACAGCATTCGAACGACCGCCACCGTCACCCTTGAAAAGACAGACGCTGGCTTTACGGTCACTTCGGTTCACCTCGACGTAACGGCCAAGATCCCGGGAGCCGATAAGGCGGCATTCGAGACGGCCGCCAACAATGCAAAGGCCGGCTGCCCGATCTCACGCCTGCTGAACACCAAGATCACAATGGACGCGAAACTCGAAACCTAGCATCGGCGATCGGTTGAAACACCCCTCCATGTGCGAACCGCTTGCAGTTTAGCTAGAGCCGGTTTCAAAATTGATCGGGAACTGTCACCCTCTCCCAGAGCGGTTTAGAAACTGCTTTTAGTTGATTGAACAACTTTCTACTGCACCCGCCGAAAGCCAGCAGCAAATACTCGCGGAGGGCGGCTGTATCAGCACGGCCCGGTAGCCCAGCCGTGCCGTGGCCAGACGCATAGGAATATGCGTTCCCCACGCCACTTCTGCTTCGGCATAGGCTTTGCTCCAACCTAGTCCTGGTGCGTATTCGATGGACGTTTCCTGTCCCGGACTTTTCAGCGGAGACACCACCATGTATCGAACTTCCTTGTCGATTCCCGAAATTGCCATAATCGCCGGCACCCGGGCTGCGTTAGGCGCCGGGGTTGCTCTGCTGCTCGCCGACCGCCTCAACCAAGACCAGCGGCGAGCCGTCGGATGGACCCTCACCGGTGTTGGAGCGATCAGCACGCTGCCGATCGTCGTCCAGCTACTAAGTGATCGGCACGAGGCGCAAAGGGAAGCTTCGGAAATACCGTCGCAAGCCACGCCGCGACCAAGCATTGCTAAGTAGACTTTTGCAGAACACCTATCACGTACGAGGTCGCCAATGTCCACGCAAACCATAACCGAGAACATCCGAGGCCCAAATATTCTGAATCCATTCACCAGGCCAAGGCGCGCGAGCGGCATCGTATCTCGCCGCGCTTTCGAATGCATCGCGATCTCGATGATCGGCGACGGTTTGTTGGCGGTCATCGAGCCCGAACGCCACATCCTGCTTTGGCGCTCGGGGCCACGCTGGTGGCGAAAGATAATGCAGCCATTCGTCGACAATCCAACGCTTACGCGCTGCGTTGGGGCGGCCGAAACCGCCTTCGGGTTCTGGCTGGCATCGGCGCAGCGACCGTAAATGCCCCAACGGGCCCCCCGCCCTTATCCCACGACTTCACGCGGAATCGTCGGATGAACGGCAATGAACACGCTGCACGGTGCGTGGCTAACGACGTACGACATCCAGTCCCTTTCGTCGCCCTCGCCTGTTGGCGGCCACTTGGTTGAAGGTGCTGGCAAAACGATTGCATCGTAGTTGCCTTCACGGCTCATCCGCACGATCTCCGCACCCGATTGCGGCTCTTCGCTCAACACCTTAAGTGTGCGGCCGAGTTGCTCCGCCCACTGCCGGTCCTTAACGAACGTGTCGTGGCCGTTTGTGCCTTCCAGTTCCAGCGATCGCACACGCACCACGTCCAGCTCCGCGCTGCTCGATAACATGGTCAGGAGCCACTCGAAAACATCGCTGCTCGAACGTGTGCCGTCGTGAACCAGCAAGATGCGCCGCACGCCAATGCCGGCCGCGCGCAGGTCGGCGATCGAACGCGCCAGACGCTCAGCCGCCTTCGGAATCCTGTTGCCGCCGTCCAAGTCAAACGTCAAATCCCGATCCCGCCCCACCACGTGCACCGTCAACCCTTGCGGCATCCCGCCGTGCAAATGGA
>DASZZA010000660.1:0-2423 GCA_035545135.1 Lacipirellulaceae bacterium
TCCGGCTTGCTGCCAACTACTAGCGATCGTACCGGGATAGTTGACGAGCAGCGCCACATCCAGCGATCCGATATCGATGCCAAGCTCCAATGCATTCGTGGCTGCAACACCGCGCAAGCTGCCGCTGAACAAATCCTGCTCGATCGCCCGACGCTCGTTGGGAAGATATCCGCCACGGTACGCACGGACTTTGTCGGCCAGCGGTGAGCGCTTTTCGAGCAGTTGCTTACGTGCATATCGATGGATCAGTTCGGCTGATTGCCGCGTCCGGGTGAATGCCAGCGCCTGACCCCCCGCCTCAATTGCCTCGACGAGCCAGGTTACTGCATCGTCATTGGCGCTGCGGCGAGCCAGCGAGTCGTTACCCAGTGGCGATGGGTTCCAAAAGGCGAAATACTTCCGGCCGCGGGGCGAGCCATCGTCGTCGATCACGTCGACATCGCGGCCAATGAGGCGAGAGGTGAGTTCACCGGGATTGGCAATCGTGGCACTGGCGGCGAGGAAGACTGGCCGCGAGCCGTAATGTTCGCAGATTCGCAACAGCCGGCGCAGTACGGCGGACACGTGCGCGCCGATGATTCCGCGATAGGTATGCACTTCATCAATCACCACGAATCGCAACTCTGAAAAGAATGCGGCCCATTTCGGGTGGTACGGCAGAATCGATGCATGCAGCATGTCGGGGTTCGAGAGGACGAGATTCGCTTCGCCGCGAATGCGACGGCGCTGCGCGGTCGGCGTGTCGCCGTCGTAGACGCCGGGACGAACGGATTTCGCCAACACGGGATCATCCGCAACGAATTCCAGCAGGCCTTTGAGCTGATCCTGTGCGAGCGCCTTGGTCGGAAACAAATACAAAGCCCGGGCACGGTCGCCGATCGCGGCTTCTAGAATTGGCAGATTGTAGCAAAGGGTTTTGCCGCTCGCGGTGCCGGTAACGACCACAAAGTCGCGCCCGCCGCGGGCTGCTTCCAAAGCGGCGACCTGGTGGCAATAAAGCTGCTCGATGCCGCGCGCCGCGAGTATTCGGAACAAAATATCGTCGAGCGGTTTCTGCGGCTCGTCAAAACGGCCAGGCCGCTCGGGCAGGATTTCGAGGTGCTCGAGCTGGCCCGCGTAATCGGGGCGTGATTGAACACGCCGGATCAAGGTGCCGATATCCATGGTCTAACCCCCGCGTCGCCTCTACTGCATCAAATTGGGTCGTGCGATAGTAAACAGGCGTTTACTATACCGGTGCTCACGACGGGACAACAAGAGCACGTTGTGGTCGACGATCGCGTGGAATTTAACGGATATGCGGCCGCCGGTGCAGCCGCGCTCATGCTCAGGCAGCCGTTGGAATCGACCGTGCGCAAATTTGGCAGGTTGCCGCTGTCCTGTGTCCGATGGAAGGCTGTAGATGTGGGCGAGTCCGCAAAACTGCCGACCGTCTGGATTGTTGTCAGCTTTGGCAGACGGTCCTAGAATTACTGTGGGTTTTCCCACAGGTCGTCGCGGGTCCACGAAGGAGCAGTTCCATGTTTCGAAAGTGGATTTTACATTTATTCGTCGTCGCTGTAGCGATGAACGGTGCGGCCACAGCAATCGGATACTCGCCGTACAAGGCGGCGACGGCTCCCACTCCCTACAGCTACAACCCGTTTGGCGCTTTGCAGGGCTACGCAGGTAAGCAGCTTAGAGATCAGTACACGAGCGCAGCACACGGGCAACAGATGAGCCTCAATGAAATGGCGCTCAAAAATGCCCAGCAAATAACGGCAAACTCGGCTCAGCCACCGGCGAGCATGCCGGGCGCCGGCCGAATTGGGTTGGGACTGGGGACCTCTACGTCCGGCAACAAGCCCTTTAGCGGATTTTCACAGGGTCCAACCGTCAGCCCTTATCTCAATCTGTTTCGCACCGACTTGTCGGGCAACACCGGTCTTAACTACAGCACCTTGGTCGCACCGCAGCTTCAGCAGGAACAATTCAATCGGCAACAGCAGCGGGAAGACATACAGATAGCCCGCCGTTTGCAAGCAATCACAGCACAGCCAGCGTTCAACCCGCAAGGCTCAAGGGAGGAGCTACCGACTGGTCACCAAACAGTGTACCAATACTTTGATCACTTCTATCCGGCTTCCCGGCCAGTTCAGAAGAAGCGGTAGCAGTTTCAAGGGGGGCGCGAGTGCTGGCGTCCGTCGTATCTGTCGCCGGTACGATGTCTAACTTTCTATCGAGCGAATCATCTTGTCTTGGGCGGCGTTGATTTGCTACAAGCTTCGCCGCTCATCTGAGTTCGAGATCTTTTCTACGCTCTCGCAAGCGTTATTTTGCGCCGCATCGGACGGGCGGCGGTTGATTTCCTGCACCGGCCGCGGCATTGGCGCGACGCGCGCGGAATCAGCCCGCGTGTCTACGTGGCCGATGGAAATGTGCCA
>DASZZA010000661.1:0-9504 GCA_035545135.1 Lacipirellulaceae bacterium
CTAGTAGCTGATCCGCCGAGCCGCGAGCATTTGCGGTTTCGGTGCGTGCTATCGGGAAACGGACCACGCGAGTTGCTCTATTGGGACCGCCGCGGGCTGGGAAGTGTTCGCTTGTTTTCGACCGAAGAATTGGAAGCTTCGTATGGTCCTGATAAACTAGGGCCGGACGCGCTGACGATCAGTGGTGACGAACTGCGTGAACGGCTGGGCCCAAGCCGGCGAGCGCTGAAGGTCGCACTATTGGATCAGCGGGCAGTGGCGGGCATTGGCAATCTGTATGCTGCGGAAATCTTGCACGCGGGTCAAATTCACCCGGCTCGACGCTGCGATAAAATGTCGCGTGCCGACTGGCATCGGCTAGCGGATGAAATGCATGACGTTCTCGAATCGGCGATTCGCTATGAAGGCTCAACGCTCGGCGATGGCACGTACCGTAACGCACTGAACGAGTCGGGCGGCTACCAGCACCAGCATCGCGTCTACGACCGGGAGGGGAAGCCGTGCCCGCGTTGCGGCACGCCGATTGAGCGCATTGTGCAGGGGCAGCGATCAACGTACTTTTGTCCCGAGTGCCAGCGGAAATAACAGCCGCTTCGATCCGCGAGGCGGATTTCATCTCGCCGGGCGAGAGGAGTACTTTTGGTCCGAAACTTTGCATTCGCGACGCGGTTTCGCTCTAATATGGGCGACGTTTGCCATTCCGCACGATCCTCGGATGCCGGAGAAAGGATACTGTTATGAAGCCGATTACGACGCACGTAAATCACACCGAGTCAGAAGTAATCGAGTCGATGTGCAGTTGCTGTCAGGAATCAGACGCAGAACGACGTTTGGGTCGGCGGGAGTTTTTCACAGTTGCCGGCGGTGCGGTGCTAGGTGCGAGTGCGATTGGCAGTGTGCTGCCGAAGGGGCGCGTGTGGGCAAAAGTGAAGTCAACAACAGAGCCCTCTGCTGCTACGACGGTGTCGTCGCCTGAATCGCTCGTGAAGGTACTTTACGATACCCTTTCGCCCAAACAGCGTGAAACGATTTGCTTTGCTTGGGATTACCAAGACCCGTCGCGCGGCCTCTTGCGAACGCGCGTTGCGAACAACTGGGAAATTACGAAGCCGTTCATCAACAGCGGTTTTTATACGGATGATCAGCGGCACATCATCCGCGGCATCTTTGAGGGCATCATCAGTCCCGATTGGCATGCGCGGATCGACAAGCAGCTTCGCGACGACGCGGGCGGCTACGGTGAGCATAACAGTATTGCCATTTTCGGCACGCCGGGGAGCGACAAGTTCGAGTTCGTGATGACCGGCCGGCACATGACGATTCGGTGCGACGGCAACTCGGCCGACCACGTGGCGTTTGGCGGGCCAATCTTCTACGGCCACGCGGCCCAGGGTTTCAATGAAAAGGCCACGCATCCGGGCAACGTGTTCTGGCCGCAAGCGGTGGCGGCGAACAAGCTATACCAGATGCTCGACGGCAAGCAGCAGAAGCAAGCGCTCCTGACGCATGGCTTGCCAGCAGAGAGTCACGTCAGCTTCCGCGGCACGAAGGGCGACTTCCAGGGCCTGCCGGTCACGGAGCTTTCGAGCGACCAGCGCGAGCAGTTACAGAAAGTGATGTCGATGCTCCTTGAGCCGTATCGCCAAAGCGATCGCGACGAGGTCACAAAGTGCCTCAAATCGCAAGGCGGGCTGGACGCCTGCCACCTGGCGTATTACTCGCAGCACGACATCGGCCACGACGGCGTTTGGGACATCTGGCGACTGGAAGGGCCGTCGTTCGTGTGGCACTACCGCGGCGCGCCGCACGTGCATGTGTGGGTGAACGTGGCGGATGATGCGGGCGTGAAGTTGAATGCGTAGCGGCAGGTGAGATTCACCACGGCAGGGACGAACCCGGCCGCTCGCCACACTCTATTCGAATTCGGTAGTGACCGCGCGGATGAGCCGAGGCGGGACGCCGATGTCGCAGACATGGATGGTGCCGGTGTACGGTCGAGCGGCGGGTTGGGTGAAGCCGGTTTTCATGGCGGCGAAGGTGCAGGTGTGGTCGGCGCGGATGGTGTGGGGGGACGGTTGGCCGGTGTTGCAGTCGAGGCCGCTGGGGAGGTCCACAGCGAGGAGCCGCGTGTTGGTGGGGCGCGCGTTCATCCAATCGATAGCGATATCGTAGGGTGGGCGGGGGTCGCCGATGGCACCGGTGCCGAGTATGGCGTCGACGAGCCATGTCGCATCGTGGGCGAGTTTGTCGAGTTGTGTTCTAAAGTGATCCCTGTTGGCCGGGGCCGGTGACGGCCCGGCTCGCTCGGAGATGAGATCGATGGTTGATACTTCAGTTTTCTGAAGTATCGCAAAGTTTGTGGCGGCATCGCCGCGTAAGTCACGGGGTGGCGACAACAGTAGAACGCGGCAATCGTATCGTCGGATTTCGAGATGTCGGGCGATGACGAAGCCATCGCCGGCGTTGTTGCCTTTGCCGCAGACGATGACAACGGGACCCTCGATGCCGAGCCGTTCCATTACGTCGACACAGCCGCGGCCGGCGTTTTCCATGAGCACCAGGCTCGCGATTCCGTAATCCGTCGTAGCGCGGCGGTCGAGTTCGCGGCATTGGTTACGGGTAAGTTGAGGAGTGGGCATGTTTTGAGCTTATTTTTTTGCGTTGTCGGCGGCTACCGGCGGGGTTCGAGCGGCGCAATGCTTGGCCAACCGCGAGACTTCCTCAAGAATTCGAGAATCAGTGGGCGGCTGGTTTATTGGATTATCGCAGATTTCCCGGTCTTCCTGTTTTGTCGAGCGAATTTGCCTTGCGAACTTTCGCGGGTTTGAAGATGATTTGCGACCCTAAATCGCCGGGGCCGGGGAGGGCCCGGCTCGCTTTGGGGTGTGCAGTAAGGTGCGAATCGCGCAGGAAAGTAGCTTAAAACGCAAGGCTAGCCGCGGCGTCCGTGCCGCGTCTTGCCTCTTCGTGGGCGAATGCCGCGATTCGCGAATCTTGCGAATCGTCCGGTGGAGTTGGGTCCATTCAACGCCGACGTGGCTCGGCATCCGCCCCGCCGTGGACGAGAGCGACAGAATTTACGTCGGCACCGCGGGACGATAACGCGAAGTACTAACTAATCGATGAACGGCTGGCAAATTATTCTGACGTTGGCAAGTTTTTTTGTTGGCTGCCAACTATTGAATGGTCAGCAACCGGCGCTGACAGGCCCGCCGGCCACTATGGCGTACCCGGCGACGGGTTCACCCTCCGTGACAGCGGGACCGCCGTACCTTCAAAGTCCACCTATGATCCAGACGGCGATTCCGGCGTCGCCAGTTTACCCGCCGCCGACGACGGTGGTTCCGCTGCCGAGTCGGACGCCTGGCTCGATATTCGGGCCACCGGCAGGGCCACAAGTGAGCGCTCCGCCGACGGGTGCCGTGCCTGCCGCGATCGTGCCACCTCCTCCAGGAACGCCGGGCGGTCCGCCGGTACCGGGAAGTTCAGCCAACCCGATTCAAGTGCCGGTGGTCGACGAAGATCTGGCATGGGATCAGATTGCCGATGTGGTGAGCAATTATTTCCGAATTACGCGGGAACAGCGGGCGCGTCGCAGCGGCCCCGCTTGGACCGAAGGCCGCATTGAAACGGCGCCGCAAGACGGGGCAACCGTGCTGCAACCCGATCGCATGGATTCGGTGGGAATGTTCAATCGTTGGGAGAGCACGTTTCAATCGATTCGCCGGCGCGCGACCGTGCGAGTTATCCCCGATCCTAATGGCTACGTAGTGGAAGTGATTGTGGAAAAGGAATTGGAAAGTTTGCCCAAGCCGGAACAGGCGACCGTGGGGCCGGCGGCATTCAATAGCGAAGCAACGCTGCCAAGCCATCGGCTGGAACAGTTTGTTCGTACGCATCCGTCTCCGCGATGGATCCCGTTGGGGCGCGATCCGGCGCTCGAAGAGCGAATGCTGGCCGATATCCACGCAAGGTTGAATGGCGTTACCACGCAACGATCGGTTTTCAGTCCGTGATACGATTGACGTGCGTTGTGAATGAAGATCCAGGTGGTTGAGTCGATGAGTACGGGACGGATGAGGATTGACGCTGGCCTGGACAACGAACACCGACGGGAATTGCAATGGCGTTAGCCGAAGAAATGAAGGCGCAAGGGGAGTGGCTGTTCCGTTGGAGGAGTTACTTACCGCTCATTCTTTTGCCGTTGATTGGCATCGCGTTGGCGAAAGCGGATTTGCGATCCCCGGGGCGGCTCGATGAAAGCTGGGACTATTTTTGTCTCGGTCTCTCGTTCGTGGGCCTCGTGGTTCGCGTGCTGACGATCGGATATGTGCCGCAACAAACGTCGGGCCGCAATACGACCGAATTGGTGGCCGACGAGCTCAATACGACGGGCATGTACTCGATCGTGCGGCATCCGCTCTATCTCGGCAATTACCTGATCGGGCTGGGGGTGTCGATGGTGCAATTTGTATGGTGGGTGCCGGTGATCTACAGCCTTGCTTTTTGGCTGTACTACGAGCGGATCATGCTTACGGAAGAAGCCTTTCTCGAGAAGAGGTTCGGCGACGAGTATCGGCGGTGGGCCGCCAAAACGCCTGCCTTCTTGCCTCGGTTCCGGCAATGGCGCAGAGCCGTGTTGCCGTTTTCGTTGCTCCACGTGCTCCGCCGCGAACACACGGGGCTGATGGTCGTGATTCTTTGCCACACCGGACAGGAGTTTGTCGAACGTTTGATTACGGATCACCGCGTTGTATGGGAGGCGTTTTGGGCGACGCTCTTATTTAGCGGCCTGGCAATGTACTTGTCGTTGCGTTGGCTGACACGCAAGACGACGCTGCTGCACGTGCCGGGACGATGATTACGCAGACCGATGTTAGCACGTCGCGCTCGAATCGAGTGTTGGAACTCCCAATTGCGGCAGCGGCATCGCGGGCGCGGATTCCCGTTTTGCGACGGGCAGTTTGAGCGTGAAGGCGGTGCCGACGCCGACGGTGCTTTCGACGCGGATCTTTCCTTGGTGCGATTCGATGATTTCGCGGCACATGGCCAGGCCGACGCCGGTGCCGCCTTTACCACTGTTGTCTGGCCCTTGCTTGGTGGTGAAGTAGCGGTCGAAGATTCGCGGCAGTATTTCGGGTGGAATTCCGGCGCCTGAGTCTCGCACGGTGAGGTCGACGGTATTGTTTGTGATGTCAGCAGCAACGCGGATGAGAATCCGACCGCCGCGTGGCATTGCCTGGCGGGCGTTGGTTAGCAAATTCAGCAGCACCTGTTGAATCTCATTGCCGCAAACGAGAGCCGGCGGGGCGCCTTCGAATTGTGTTTCGACCAAGATGCGATACTTTTGCATCTCGCGCTCCAGCAGCACGAGCGAAGATTCAATGAGTTTGACAAGGTCGGTCGGCGTGCGCTCGTTTCCGCGGTTGCGGGCGACCCCCAATACGCCGTTGGTAATCTTTTCGGCCCGTTCGGCGGCCGCCAGGATTTTTGTCAATGCTTTATCGCGAGAAGCTTCGTCTTTGTGGCGCAAGCCCAATTTGGCGTAGTTGATGATCGTGGTAAGGACGTTGTTGAATTCGTGCGTCGTGGTACTGACGAGCTCGCCTAGTGCGGCCATCCGTCGGGCTTGGCGTAATTCGGCTTCGATGAGCTCCAACTTGCGTTCGCTATGTGTGGTTGCGTCGGGCATGTGTCATCAGCGGGTAGGTGCTCGAGCGGGCGCGTGTCACGGGCGCGCCAGGAGGACATCAGGATGCTCGCTGTCACCGAATGCCAGCACTGCGAGCAACGGGTGGAATTCGCACATCGACCGTAATCGAACGTGGAGGACAGGAGCCGGAAAAATATGCCGACTCCGATATCTCAGCGCAATTTAGCTGTCCGCCGCAGCGATGCTCATTTGCCGAAAAAGCAATTCTTAACTCATTGCGGCGAATGCAGTTAAGGTCACACCGTAGTATCGTCGAATCTGACTAGTGAACTACAACACGCAACGATAGAATCCGCCCCTTTTGTAGTTGACCTGGCGAGCCGAGCGGGACGAGGGCCGGCAAGGCGATTGGCGAACGCGAGTCGCCGCGGTCGTGTCCTCTTATTAACTTCCAATCGGATCGGCTCGCGACGACAATTTGGAGCTACAAAGATGCACACAGTGGAATTGTTGAATGAAGCTGTAGAAACGGCGCGCCGGCTAGGTTACGAAGTGCGCCACGATTGGCTGGGCGGCAATGGCGGCGGTCATTGCTTGGTGCGGGGTCGCAAATGGCTGCTGCTGGACGTTGCACAATCGGCGGACGAGCAGCTAGATGTGGTTGCTGAGGCTCTTCGCCAGGAGCACGGAGCGAAGCAGGCGATCAAATCGGCCGAGCTTGCCAAGCGGCTCGATGTTCTTCACGCGGCATAGGTAGCAGCAACGAGAGGAATGCCTAAACCGGTTGGTAGATACGGCTAAATTCGATGTAATCTGCGACCGCGGTCGGGACTAGATTTTCGATCGGTTGGCCAGCGGCGACTCGGCGGCGGATTTCTGTGCTGCTCACATCGATCGCCGGCATTTCGACGAGTTGAGGTTTCTGGTTGGGCGGGCAAAGTGCCGCGAGTGCGTCGAGGTTTGGTTCCGGTTGATCTGCTCGGCGAACGATTAGTGGCGTGGCGAGTCGGAAGATTCCGGCTGGCTCTCGCCAGCGCGGCGCATCGTGGGCGGCATCGGCCCCCAAAAGAAAGAATAGCTGGGCATCTGGCAATTCGAAGTGAATTTGCTGCAGCGTTTCCACGGTGTAGCTGAGTCCGCCGCGGTCAATCTCTAGTGTGCAAACGTGCCACGTCGGGCGGTTGTTGGGCCGGGGCAGGGGACGGCCCGGCTCGCCGGTGGGTGCGGCGCATGGCTCGGATGCGATTGCCAGGTTAAGCATTTCGATGCGCTGAGCGTCGGTGGCGTGGGGGCCGGTCTCCTTCAGCGGTTGAATTGCTGCAGGGATGAACCAGACCTCATCGAGGGCGGCGTGGCGCTGGCATGCTCGGGCGAGCGCCAGGTGGCCGTGGTGGACTGGATCGAAACTGCCGCCGAAAATGCCGAGACGCATATGCGAGAGACGGGGCTGGGGGCTGGGGGCTGATTACGCGACAATGAGTGTAGCGTAATCTAATGCGGGAACTTAGTCCTTAGTCCAGTGGCCATGGCTTCGACTCAACAGACTTTATTCGAAACAGAACCGCCCGCGTGGGAACTGGATGACTCGGCATTGGCGCTCGTTGCTACGGTCGTGATGCCGGGCGGGCCGACAGGCGAATTTGATTACCTGGTTCCCGCCGAGATGATCGGCGGCACCCGACCCGACCGAGCGTTGGAAGTCGGGCGGCGCGTGCGGGTGCCGCTAGGGCGGAGCAATCGGAGTGTGGTGGGATACTGCGTCGAAGTGGCGACGAAACCATTGGGAGGGCGGAAGCTCAAATCGGTGGCGGCGGTGCTAGACCGGCAGCCGCTGCTATCGGCTTCGATGTTGCGGGTGACGCGTTGGATGGCCGACTATTACCTGTGCCCTTGGGGGCAGGTATTGGAGGCGGTTGTGCCGGCGGGTGTTCGGCACGACGCGGGCGGGCGTGATGTGAAACTCTTTTCGGCGGCGCCTGATGCGGCGGAACGAGCCAAAGAGGTGAAAGTATCGGCGAAGCAATCGGCAGTTTTGCAGGTACTCGCGGAGAGCGATCGGCCATTGACGGCGAAGGAGATCGCAACACGGGCCGGTTGTACCATTGCGCCGATCAATGGTCTGTGTAAGAAAGGGCTCCTCGTGGCCACGGTCGAACGACGGGGAGGACAGCGAGCGCACGAAGCGGCCGACCCGCGGCAGGCGCCGCACGAGTTGAACGCCGATCAAGTCCGGGCACTGGCCGCCATTCGCGACGCACTTCATGCGGCAGAACATCGGACGATTCTTATTCACGGTGTCACGGGCAGCGGAAAAACCGAGGTGTATATCCAGGCGATTGAAGAGGTCGTGCATTTCGGACGACAGGCGATTTTGCTCGTGCCTGAGATCAGTCTCACGCCGCAAACGGTGGCCCGGTTTCGCGCGCGATTCGACCGGGTGGCCGTGCTCCATAGCCACATGAGCGACGTGGAGCGGCAGGAGCATTGGCAGCGAATCGCGAAGGGGGATGTCGAGGTTGTGGTGGGCGCCCGCAGTGCGATTTTCGCACCGACGCCGCACTTGGGGTTGATTGTATTGGATGAGGAGCACGAATCGACGTTCAAGCAGGAAACTGCACCGCGATATCATGCGCGCGACGTAGCAGAGCGCCGTGCGGCAGACCAACAGGTGCCGCTCGTATTGGCGAGCGCGACGCCGTCGCTCGAAAGCTGGCACCGCGCGCGGAACGACGTGTATCAGCTCGTGGAGATGCCGCGGCGAGTGCTGGACCGTCCGCTGCCTGCCGTGCGGACGATCGACCTGCGGAACGAGGTGCATAGCAAGCATTCGCGCGGTGCGATCAGCCGACCATTGCATCGGGCGATGGACGAGGCATTGCGTGAGGGCGGGCAGGTGATCCTGCTGCTGAATCGGCGCGGACATTCGACGCATATTCAGTGTCCGACGTGCGGGCATTCATTGCGTTGTCCGCAGTGCGACCTGGCGCTGACGTTTCACCGGCAGGATAACTCGGCGGTGTGTCATTATTGCGACTATCATGCGGCGGCGCCGAACGCCTGCCCGGAATGCAATTTCCGTGGCATACGCTTTAGCGGATTGGGCACTCAAAAGCTCGAAGCCGAGGTGCGCGCGAGGTTTCCCGATTATTCATGCGTGCGGATGGATGCCGACAGTATGCGCAGCCACGGCAGCCATGAGCAGGCGCTGGCTGCCTTTCGAGACGGTCGGCATCGCATCCTGTTGGGGACGCAGATGATTGCGAAGGGACTCGATTTTCCGAACGTAACGTTGGTGGGCGTGGTGAATGCGGACACTGCTTTGCACCTGCCTGATTTTCGCGCGGCAGAGCGAACGTTCCAACTCGTGACACAGGTGGCAGGTCGCACGGGGCGTGGACCAAAAGGTGGGCGTGTGTTGGTGCAGACGCTGTCGCCCGATGCGCCCGCGATCACGGCGGCGGTGAGGCACGATTTGGCGGCGTTCGCAGCCGAAGAGTTGCCGCACCGCGAGGCGCTTGGTTATCCGCCATTCGCGTCGATGGTTCGGATGGTCATTCGCGGTGGCGGAGAATTGACGACGCAGGCGTTCTCCGAGGAGCTAGCGCGCCGGCTGCGGGGGTATACGGAGGCTTCATCGGCAGGCGTGCGCGTTCTTGGACCGGCTCCCGCTCCAATGGCAAAGCTGCGTGGCAACTATCGGTATCAGATCCAACTGCACGCGACGGACGGTGAATTGCTGCGCGACGTGGTTCGCCGTGCTACGGACGATCTGAGAGGGCCGGACGGCGTGACATGGATCGTGGACGTCGATCCGTTGGATATGATGTGAGGGATTTTAGGCGTCGGCGGCC
>DASZZA010000662.1:0-6466 GCA_035545135.1 Lacipirellulaceae bacterium
TGCGCAGCTACCTGCTTTTGCGGCGGATCTGCCCGTTTGCGCGCCTTTCCACTCGGTCGGCCGCGCAGCCACCAGCCAATCGCTCCGCCAGCCAGAGCCGCCAAAATGGGTGCACCGATTTGAATGAATGCGACAGATGACATGCGTGCTCCGCTAATTGCGGTCGTATCGAGAGGACACCCAAAGAAAAGTGAATCTGCCCGGCAGCATATGGCGGCAGTATCGCCCTTTTAAACAATAGCTTATTGCCCAGACCTGGGGCCGCGGCCGCAAAAACGTGAGTTTTCAGGCCCCTGGCAAACGGCCGAAAGACGCAAAGCTGTAGAGGGAAAGGGAGCTTGATTAGAGCCACCTAAGGAATTGCTCAAAAACAATCTCGGCATTTCCAACGCTGAAAGCGTTTCACTCCGCAGCCCAGGGTCGCGGCGCAGCCACGCACCCTGGGTTTGCAAGCCGATGGCCTCGGTTACTCTGAAAGAGTTACACGCTCAATTAGCTCACCGCTATTGTGCAACGCTTTCAGCGTAAAAGAAGCTGAATCTTCGCTGACCCAGGGTACGGTCCCGACTGTCGGGACCGTACCCTGGGCTGCGGAGTTGTACACCTTCGGTGTACGAGCCCCTTCACCATTGCTAGTTGGAAAACGACACAGCTATTTCGGAGAAACGCCGAAGTTATTTTTGAGTCATCACTAAGCAAGCAATCATTCAATCTTCCTCGTCTTCCAACTGCCGCTTCGCTTCGGCGAGTGCGGCCGCCTCTCGTTCGCCAACGGTCGGGTACTGTAGGTCTAACTTGCTTAGCCGGGAGACAATGATGTCGGCCACGCAGGCGCGCGTAAACCACTTTTTATCGGCCGGGATAATGTACCAGGGGGCCGCTTCGGTGCTCGTCGCGCTGAGCATCGCTTCGTATGCCTGTTGATATTCGTTCCAGTGCACTCGTTCGTGGATGTCGCCAACCGAAAACTTCCAATTCTTCTCCGGGTTGTCCAACCGTTCGAGAAACCGAGATCGCTGCTCCTCGCGCGAAACGTGAAGGAAGAACTTCAGCACGAGCGTATTCTCTTTCGCCAGCGTCCGCTCGAACGCATTGATGTCATCGTATCGCGACTGCCAAAGATGATCCAAACCCTTCTTGCGCGGCTCCTGCGCAAGCCTTTGGCCGTCGAGAAACTCCGGGTGGACGCGCACGACCAGCACCTCCTCGTAATACGACCGATTGAAAATTGCGATCGTGCCCGCGCCCGGCAGCACCCGCGCCGGCCGCCATAAGAAGTGATGCAGCCGCTCTTCATCCGAAGGAGCGCGGAAGCTGTGGACCGTCACCCCTTGCGCGTTGACACCAGACATGACGTGTTTGATCGTGCTGTCCTTTCCGGCCGCGTCGAGCGCTTGGAAAATGATCACGAGTGCGTATTGTTTGCTGGCCCAGAAGATGTCCTGCATCTCGGCGAGGTCCGATACATCCTCCAGCAGGGCAGCCTTCGCCGCCGCCTTGTCCTTAAACCCGGCCGTATACGCGGGGTCGAAGTCGGCCAGTTCAACCCTTTGCCCCGGTGGAACCAGAAATCTCTCATGATCCAAACGATGCGACTTCGACATGGTGCGACTTCCCGGCGATATAGTCCAAGTGCGGTAACGGCCAGCACATCCGAGCCGCTGGCTTGCCGGCGGCAACGGATACTTAATTATCTTGACCTTGAAACGACTTACTTCGCGCCCTCACGCCGCAACTCTTCGCGAATCTGGGTGAGGATCTCGTAATAGCGCCATGCCGCGGGCGGGTTCGGCCCCTGGTGATGATCTGGCTTCAGCACCAAGTCGCCCGTCGCCAGCAGCACCCGCTGAACTTCCGGATTCTGACGCACTTTCTCGTGCGTCGCCTCGACGATCAGTCGATAATGTTCGCCCGGGACGGCCGGTCGATAAGGCATCCGCTTTCCTTCGAACGTGACCCAGTCGATGCCCATCGTTTTCATGTTGGCGCTGGCCAGGTCGCCTGCTTTCTTTGCATCGAACGCGGTAAGTTGCGCCACTTGGTCGCGCGTGTAATTCCACTTCAGACCTGGGAATTTTGCCCGCGGGTCGTCAGGTCCTTCCGGGTATTTCATCGTCTGCCAAAAGCCTTCGAGGCTTGCGTACCGTTTGCCGTGAAATTCAAACGGCGTCGGCGCGAAGTTCGAGAGTAGCCCCAGCTCGTTCCGCTTCGAGAGAATGACTTCGCCCGGCCCAGCCTCCTGCGGCAGAATCTCCCAACTTGGCGCCCCTTCCTTCGATACGGGCGTCCACCAATGTGCCGGATATCGCGAATCATGCCATTTCGCTTTGACTTCGTTCGTAATCGAACGATCTGCCCCGCAACCCGCGGCCACGCCGACGACTAGCGCTCCAACTACGATAGCCGACAGACGAACGGTCTGATTTATTCTCATGGCCCTACTTTAGCGATTGGCACACACTTTGCCCACCAATGAGCGATAGATCGCTGCATCAGCGTGGCGTATATAGCCGACCCATGTTGGGTCGGCGCCCGTCGTTACGGACTTCCCATGGCCAAAAAAACGTCTGCCGAAGAGTTCTTGCCCGACCGGTTCAATTTAAAGGCGCTTCGCGAGGCCGCCGACAATTGCCGTGGTTGCGACCTGTACAAAAACGCCACGCAGACCGTCTTCGGCGAAGGGCCGCGCCGAGCACATCTGATCTTGCTCGGCGAAATGCCGGGAGACGAAGAAGACAAACAGGGCAAACCGTTCGTTGGTCCTGCTGGTCGGCTGCTCGACGATTCGCTCGACGAGGCCGGAATCCCTCGCGACGACGTGTACATCACCAACGCCGTGAAGCATTTCCGCTGGGAGCCGCGCGGCAAACGACGCCTCCACAAGAAACCCTCATGGCGGCACATCGAAGCCTGCCGCCCCTGGCTTCACGCCGAGATTCTCGTGATCAAACCCGAAGTGATCGTCTGCATGGGCGCAACCGCCGCCCAAACGATGCTCGGTCACAGTTTCCGACTGACCAAACATCGGGGCGAATTTTTTCCGGGCGACGGCGAGACTTGGATCACGGCAACGTATCACCCGTCCGCCATTCTCCGCGCACCCGAGAAAGACGATCGCGATCGTATGCGAGCTGAGTTCGTCGAGGATCTCCAGCACGCCGCCAATCGCATGGCAGCTCTGACCTGAACGGCCGCCACCACAGATTCAACGGGCCCAGTAGTGATCCCTCGTTATGAGCGGCAAAGCGTTCGTTGATTCCTTCCGAAGAACTGGCTCGCTCAGCTCCAAAATACGCACCCCATAGCCGGTGAGCTACGCTCGTCGGATTTCTGTCTCGGCGTATCCCGTCCCGATCGTTGAGTTGCCAGGGTTCGTCGTTTAGCCGCCACGCGGGCGGATCGCTCGTGATCAATGCGGCATTCAACACGTCCGGACGCATAATCTCACGACGCCTACGCATCTATTTCCCGCGTTGGCACTGCTCTTGCTAGCACTGGTAGCAGGGCGTGTGAGTCTCGACAATTTGCGGGAACTGCAGACGACGACGCGAGTATAGGCACCCGTAAAACCGCTGGAGAACGTATCCGCTCGACACAGCCGTGCCATTCCGGCACGTCCGTGCAGATAACAGCCAAGGTGGGCGTTTTTGGAGCAAACACCATGTCGCGTCCCATTTGGAAAGGTCATATTTCCTTTGGCCTCGTTAATGTGCCGGTCGTGCTGAATGCGGCCGAACGCCGCGCTGAAGTCCGGTTCCACCTCATCGATAGCCGCAACACGGCTCGCGTGCGCTATGAGCGAGTTAACGAAGAAACTGGTGAGGAGGTTCCGTGGGATAAGATCGTCAAAGGCTACGAATACGATGGTGGCAATTATGTGCTCATGAGCGAAGAGGAAATTCAAAACGCTTCGCCGGAGCTTACAAAAACGATCGAAATTGAGCAGTTCGTAGACCTCGATGAGATCGATATCCGCTACTTTGAGCGCCCCTACTTGCTCATTCCCGATAAGAAAGCGGAAAAAGGTTACGTCCTGCTGCGCAAAGCGATTGCCGATTCGGGCAAGGCGGGAATCGCCAAGGTCGTTATCCGCGGCCGCCAGTATCTGGCTGCTGTCATCGCCCAAGGCGACGCGCTGGTACTGGAGTTGCTTCGTTTTTCCCAGGAGTTGATAGCTCTCGACGAATTCGAGCTGCCGACCGACAACTTACGACAGTACGCCGTTTCGACGAAAGAGATTGATCTCGCCTCGAAGCTGATCAGCGGCATGACTGCCAAATGGCGCCCCGAAAAGTTCCACGACGAATACCGCGATGCGCTGATGAAGCTGGTCGAGCGGAAGATCAAGTCCGGCAAGACGGAGGTCATCGAGGACGTCGAAGAAGAAACCCCGAGGCGTCAGACGATCAACTTCATGGACGTCCTCAAGCGGAGCGTGGCGCATGCGGAAAAAGGCCGAGCCAAGACGACCCGTACATCCAAATCAAAAACAGCACCCCGCCGCCGACCGCGCAAAAAACGTGCAGGCTAGGTTCTGTCCACCGCTTGCGGTTTAGCTCCCCAATCGCATGAGCCTGAAAGAATACAAACGAAAACGCGACTTCCGCAAAACACCCGAACCCCCAGGCAGCCGTGCGCGTGCCGCCGCCGGATTGCAATTCGTCATCCAAAAGCACGCGGCCAGGCGGCTGCATTACGACTTCCGCCTCGAGCACGACGGAGTGCTCAAAAGCTGGGCGATTCCCAAAGGCCCGAGCCTCGATCCATCCGTCAAATCGCTCGCCGTCCAGGTGGAAGATCACCCGCTTGAATACGCCGCGTTCGAAGGCATCATTCCGCAAGGTGAATACGGTGGTGGAACCGTCATGGTGTGGGATCGCGGTACCTGGGAACCCGAAGGCGACCCCGACAAAGGTTTCAAGGAGGGCAAACTGAAGTTCCGCCTCAACGGCGAAAAACTGCATGGAAGCTGGGCTCTCGTGCAAATGCACGGTCGCGCCGGCGACGATGGCAAAAACTGGCTCCTGATCAAGCATCGCGACAGAGAAGCGAAACCGAAGCTGAAACATAGCATCCTGGAACGCAAACCTCGCAGCGTGCTTTCCAGCCGCGATTTGGATGAGATCGCAGCCGATGCCGACGCAGTTTGGACCAGCGACGGCAAGCCAGACCCAAAGGCAAGGAAGAAACGCGCAACAAACGAGTCCAAACGCTCGTCGAAGTCACGACATTTCAGCTCAGGCCGCCGTGGCCGCGCGCCGATCATCGCCAGAGAGGTGCGCAAGATCGCGGGCGCACGCAAAAAGTCGTTCCCGCAGGAATTCAAACCGCAACTGGCCACGCTCGCCGGCCGCGCGCCCACCGGCGACGACTGGTTACACGAGCTGAAGTTCGATGGCTACCGCATTCTTGCACGCATCCAAAATGGAAAAGTCAAGCTGGTCACCCGCCGCGGCAACGACTGGACCGACCGCTTCGCACCGGTCGCCGAAGCGCTTGAAAAGCTGAAGATCATAAGTGCGATCCTCGACGGCGAGGTCGTCTCGCTCGACGCCCACGGCATCTCCAATTTCCAGCAGCTGCAAAACTTGATGAAACGCGGCGACAAGAAAAACCTTGTGTACTACGTCTTCGATGTGCCGTACCTCGATGGCTATGATCTCACCGACGCCCAGCTCATCGACCGCAAGGAAATGCTCGCTCGGCTCATACTCGACGCTAACCCCCGCAACGACGGCACCGTTCGTTACAGCGATCACATTCAAGGCGAGGGGCAAAAGGTGCTGCAGCAAGCGTGTCGCAGCGCGATGGAAGGAATCGTCGCGAAGCGGGCCGGCAGCTCGTACCACCAATACCGCTCGTCGGATTGGCTCAAAATCAAATGTCTCAAGCAGCAGGAGATGGTCATCGGCGGGTACACGAAACCGGAAGGCACCCGCGTCGGCTTCGGAGCACTGCTTATGGGCTACTATGACGACGGCGATTTCATTTACGCCGGCAAGGTGGGTACCGGCTTTACCAACGATACGCTCCGCCAGCTCACCATCGAACTTAAGAAACATCGCACCGAAAAGTCGCCGTTTAAAAATCCACCCAGGGGATTCAAACGCCGCGGCGTCACGTGGGTGAAGCCCAAGCTCGTTGGCGAAGTCGAGTTCAGCGAATGGACCTCTGATGGTCGTCTCCGCCAGCCGTCGTTCCAAGGACTGCGCGAAGACAAACCCGCCGAGGAGGTAGTGCGTGAGACAGAAAAGTCCCCAAACGAATCGGCTCGAAACGGCCACACCCGAAAAACGGGACACTCCACTTTGTCTGCACACCCGCCAAGTAGAGCCAGTCGTCGACGAAAAAGTAGAACACCCTCTTTTTCCAACACCACGCGCGGCGGAAACAGCGAAGCCACGATTGCGGGCGTCCGCCTCACCCATCCGGACCGCGTCCTCTATCCCGAGCAAGGCATTACGAA
>DASZZA010000663.1:0-3570 GCA_035545135.1 Lacipirellulaceae bacterium
GGCTAAGTTAACCGGAACTTTTTCGCCTTTTCCCTCCAAAGAACAATTGTGGTGTGCTCCGGTTGTCCCGGACATGTGACATTCACTCAAAAACTATGTTAACGTCTCGCCACGAGGTCGCCATGACCCTCTGCCGTTCCATTACGATCGCCGTTGCAATCCTTGCCTTCGAGATTCTGGCTTTTGCGCATTCGCAGACTCCAGGTCAAAGCTCGCCTGCCCCGATGCGCACCATGATACAGCCGCTCGACACAATCGCTCCGCCCTACGACGCAAATGAGCCTGTCGCCGGAAGCGTGCAACAGGTGCAGACAGCCGAAGAACGCGCTGCCGCTCTCGATCTGCTCACGAAAGCACGACAGCTTTCGAACGTCCGCCAATTTCCCTATCTCTTGAAAACGACGTTCACGAGCTATGGTTCACAAACCGACGGCAATTGGATTCTGGAAGACACGTCGCCCGGGCGCGGAATCTATCGCTGGACCGCGCAGGGGCCGTCATTCAGCGGCACATTTTTATATCGCGATTCTTTGCTTTCGAGCGACCGACCTGGCGGCGAGATTCCCTTGCGGCTTGCACAGGTACGCAACGCGATGTGGAGCGAGTTTTTCCCCGGTTTTGGGCCGCATGCCGCCCTATTCCTCGCAAACGGCAACCTGGCTGGCGCGGACCTGAAATGTCTGCTCATCATGCCCGGTGTTATTCGGTCTGATCGCCAGATGCCGGCCAGCCGCTCATATAATGAGAGAGAGTATTGCGTTTATCCGCAGACGGGCTTGCTCGCAGTTTACTCGCCCGTGCCCGGATACTTTGTGCGTTACGATTACTCCGCGCCGCTCCACTTCCATGACAAGATCACCGTTCCCAATAGCTTCACAATTTACGAGGCGGGCAAGGCGACTATTGAAGCGCGCACGGAGAGTATTGGCGATCCGGCCACGGTAAACGACGCCGTGTTTGAGGGGACCGGTCTGCAACCGGTTGGAACCGGCCAAGTGACCGATCCTCCGGAGACGATCATGAGCTATATATTTAACCGGGATCTGCCGGAAGGAGCGCCGGCACAGGTGGTCGTTGTAGCCGCAATGCTCTCGGCAGATGGACGCGTCTTGCAGCACGAGGTTTTGTCCACCACAGACGAGAGTAAGGACCAGATCGCGCTCGACCACGTGGCAAAATCGGGAATCGTCCAAATGAAATCAAAGGTGCAGCAGCAGCCCGGGACGACACCGCGCGCACAGGAAGTGATTTATACGATGGAGATCGTTCCTGCACCGCCACGTCCATGCCCGCAAATGGGAATGCAGGTTCCGGGTGCCGGTGCGTTCTGCGGGCAGCCGTCTCAGTAGACTCCAGACCCAATAAATTCCGTTAGTCGTTCTTACGGCGTAAACGTCGCCATTTTTGTGCATGCGTAAGCGATTTTACGGCGCAGATTGCGTCATGTCGCTTGCTCTACTTCTGACGCTATTTGCCACGCTTATGACGCGATGAGGCAAGGGATTGCCGCAGTACCGTTAGTCCTTTTTGGCTACCGCTGCTTTCACCGCGGCGAGAAAGCCGCCAGGGTTCTCTGTGCCTGTCGACTTGAAGGCGATGTGCCCGCTGCGGTCAATTACATACGTGGTGGGGTAGTCACCGACAAAATATTTTTGCGTCACGTCCGGTTCGGCGCCTACGAGCATCGGGAACGTAAAATTGGAGTTCAGCGCGAATTCGCCCACCTGTTTCGGCTCTTCGCCAATGTCGAGCCCGATCACCTCGAGGTCGGCCGGTGGATACGAGTCATTCACCTGCTGTAGATACGGCATCTGAGCTAGACACGGCGGGCACCAGCTTCCCACGAAATCGATCACGATCACTTTCCCCTTGAAATCGTGAAGGCTATACGTTTTGCCGGCGGCATTCTTCAGCGTGAAGTCTGGCGCTTCCATACCCAAAATGGATTTGTAATTCGGCTTTTCCGTGGGAAGGGAACTAACCTCCTTGGCGGACGATGCAGCGGCAAACGCGAACGCATTCCCGGCGACCGGCTGATTTCTCTGCGTCAGCGAATACAGAGCGACCTGCACCGGCCCATTCGTGTACGTCATGGCCTTGTAGACTTCGTGCGTCTGCTCGTCAATTGTGTAGGTGACCCACTGTGCTCCAGATGGCGCATCGGCGGGCCATGAGGTGCGCGTCACTTCGACGATGTAAACCTTGACCGGATTGCCATTGAGCCAATAGAGCTCCTCATCATCCATGGACGCGTCTTTCACGTTCTGATCGATCCGCGCTAATTGCCCGATCATCCCCGCCGAGCCATTCGCCGCCGGAACCTTCGTGTACTCGTTCGTCGCGCGGTTCAGCGTCCATTGGCTATGGCCGTCTGAGATGCGGAAGAATCCTCGCACATCGGCGTCCTCGCTGCGAAACGAATTGCCCGAGCCGGTCTCGGCGAAATGCCGTTCGGCGACGTTTGTCCCATTGATGTCCTGAATAATGATGCTCGCCTGATAGCTTTTCAGGTTCTGGTACATCGCGGCGGTCTGCTTCAGGATGGTGGTGGCGTCCGTTCCCGCGGCGCGGCTGGCTCGCGGCGCGCACAAAAAACATAAAAGCAAGCCGAGGCCAATATTGAACGCGTGCCGGACGCGAAAACTCAGTCTCTCGCACCGAAAAAATTGCCGCCTAAGGAACAACGGTTGACCTTCCCAGCCACGAGTCTCGCTTCGCAAAGTTTTCATTTCACTTGAGATTACACAGACAAGCCCCGCGCTGGCAAGACAAGCTGGCTATCTTCACCAGAATGCCCGAGTCGTACCAGGCCAACCCGCAATGCCACGCACTTTGCTAAAATGCCACCAGAGCATCTGCCGAGACGGGGCACGCGTGACGCTTATCGATCCCGAAGATCGCAAAAAACGCGCAAGTGACATGCGAGCGGCAGCCGTCGCATGGACCTTGCCGTTCAGCCTCGTCGTGCCGATGGTCGTTTGCGGCGGACTCGGCTATCTGCTCGACCGCTGGCTGCATACCAAGCTGCTGTTCATGTTCATACTCGGCTTTATCGGACTTGGAATTGGCCTGCGAGAGGCAATCAAAACTGCTGGTATGCTTGACAAAAAATGACGTCCGAAATCGCACATGCAGCCGGGCTAGATCGCCGGATCGAAGCTTTCATACCGTTTATCGGAGTGGCAGGCGCAGTTATTGCGGCCATCGGCTGGGGATGGCGTGCCGCAGTCGGCATGGCCGTCGGCGCCGCATTGTGCTGGCTGAACTTCCGATGGCTCCGCCAAGGTGCCGACGGCGTAATCCGGTTGGGTTTGGCCCAGGCGGGTGCCGAGCATGTGAGAGTCCCCCGTAAAACACACGCTAAGTTTCTGGGCCGGCTCGGGTTGTTGCTCCTTGCCGTCTATGCTATTCTCGTTTGGCTACGTCTACCTGCCGTACCCGTGCTTTGCGGACTTACGGTAGTCTTTCCGGCCGTCCTTTTCGGTGCCGGATATGAGGCTTTGCGCGGCCACTAGGAACGCGCAGCACTGATTCGCCCAAAATGACAAATCAGCTGGCTCACACACTGAC
>DASZZA010000664.1:0-1673 GCA_035545135.1 Lacipirellulaceae bacterium
TGGCAAGTAGCGCATCTAAACCGCCGACAGCGTTTCCATGCATCGGCACTCCAAGCACGGGAAGCAGTGTCATCGAGGCGACGACTCCGGCGAGGTGCGCGGCCAATCCGGCAGCGGCGATGACGACCTCCAATCCGCGACTTTCGGCCGATTTTGCAAAATCGGCGACAAGGGCCGGCGAACGGTGCGCCGAGGCAACTTTGGCCTCGTACGCGACGCCGAACTCATCCAGTATCTTCCCCGCGGCCTGCATGACTTCCCAATCGTTCTTGGATCCCATCAGGATTGCGACTAGTGGTTTCGCGGTGTTGTTGCTCATATTTTGCGAAGCTGAGTGGTCAAATTGTAGAACGGTTCCGACCGCTCCAGAAGGACGGCTGGGAATTTGCCGGTCGTCAGAATGCCGCTGTCTCGTAAAGGACTTATGAAGCTAATCGAACGAGGCGGGCGGGTAAAGAGGGAGGCTACGTGGCGAGCGATTGCCGCTCCGCACATCGTTGTAGAATTGAAAGCAGATTGTTCTGACGAACGGGTTTGACCAAATGCTCGTCGAAACCCGCATCATGCGAGCGCTGCCGGTCTTCGGGTTGGCCGTAGCCGGATACTGCCACGATGATCTCGTTAGCAAAGCCCTCGGTGCGTAGGATTTTAGCGACATCGTATCCATTCAGTCCTGGCAGTCCGATATCGAGAAAGATGACCTGCGGCTTGAAAGACTTGGCAATTTCGATGGCGGACGCTCCGTCGTAGGCGGTTTGAACGTCGTGCCCAAGCGCGTTTAACAGCCTGGCACAGGAAGTTGCGGTATCGCGGTTGTCGTCGACAACGAGGATTCTTTGGGGCGGTATTGCATCGGACGGGGATGCCAGTTTTGCATTTTCAGTAGTCGCCGGTAATTTGTGCGAAATTGGCAAACGAACGGTGAATGTGGACCCTTTTCCAAGTCCGGGGCTATCCGCGGTAATGCTTCCGCCATGCATTTCCGCTAATTTACGGGCAACGGTGAGACCAATACCGAGGCCTCCTTCAGCCCTATCGAGGGTACGGTCGGCCTGAGCAAAAAGGTCGAAGACGTGGCTTAGCGACTCTCGCGATAGACCGATGCCGTTGTCTGTAACGCGGATAACGGCCTGACCGTTGTCGCGGGAAGCGTGAACAGATATTTGCCCCCCTTTTTTCGTGTACTTTGCGGCATTTGTCAGTAGATTCGCCAGAATTTGTTCGGCGCGGGTGGGATCTGCTGAAACGTAAAGTGCCTCCGGTGAATTGTCGATGGTAAGGTGGTGGTCCTTCTCATCGATGAGTGGCCGGACCGTCGTCACTGCTCCCTCAATAATCGACGACAATTGGATAATTTCGGGGCGTAGGGTCACCTTTCCGCGGCTGATTCGAGAAACGTCGAGCAGATCTTCGATGAGATGGGCCAGGTTGTGCGTTTGGCGATCGATGATATCGAATGTGTCGGTGATGGATTCGCCGGACGACATTTGGCCGATTTCCACCGCATAGCGAATCGCTGCCAGCGGATTGCGCAGCTCGTGGGCGAGCATTGCCAGGAATTCATCCTTCTGGCGACTTGCTTCTTTGACTGCGTGAAACAATCGCGCGTTATCGACCGCCACGGCGACGCGTGCAGCCAAGCTTTCGGCGAGTTCAACCTCTCGCTGTGTATA
>DASZZA010000665.1:0-2810 GCA_035545135.1 Lacipirellulaceae bacterium
GGCCACTCCAAACTCGGCGAGCCGATGGGCCCAAAGCTGCGTAGCCATGGCAACGCCGGCTTTGCTGATGCAATAGTCACCGCGGTTGATCGAGGCTTCGGTCGCGCTAACCGACGAAATGTTCACGATCACGCCCGTAAAGGCGTCGTCGGCGCGCCGTTGATCGATCATCCATCGTGCGACGAGCTGAGTGAGAAAGTAGGGGCCCTTGAGATTGATGCCGACGACACGGTCGAAGCTGTGTTCCGTTGCGTCGAGAATGTCCGCCCGGACATCAGGCGCCACGCCGGCATTGTTGACCAGCACATCGAGTCGCTCAAATCGTTCGCGTAGCGTGGCGACAATCTGCTCGCGGTCTTTCGCCACTGAGACATCGCCTTGGTAATAGTGCGCATTTACGCCGTGCTCTCGAAGCGCGGCAATTACATCGGCGACGTGGCTTGCCGCGCGCACTCCGTTAATCGCCAGATCGAACCCACTAGCAGCCAACTGTTCGGCAATACCGCGGCCGATCCCTCGGCTGCCGCCAGTCACAAGAGCCACACGTCGCAACGATCGTGTCATGTATGACAGAGCCAACAAAGGACGATGCCGGATGGACGCTGCCGGAAACAGCGACAATCGAGCGATTTGATTCCCCTACCCCTGCCCCATGCATCCTACTAATAAAACGTGTAATACGGAGCGCCCTCGGCGAGCCGCTCCACGTACAAGGCCACTTCGCGAAAATGATAATCGCCCCACATGCTTGATTCGCCACACGGCTGACGGCGACCCGAGGGCACGTAATCCCAGCCGTTTGGCCGATGGTAGACCGAGTGCAACAAGAGGCCTTCGTGCTCTGGATTCATGCACAGGTACGGCTCATCGAGCAGCGTTCGGACCGTGGCCAGCCCTGCCTCGACATAACGCACCCCCGCCTCAGTCTCGCCCGCTTCATGAACCAGGTAATGTCCGAGGCGCAGCAAGCCTTGGGCAGCGATCGCCGCTGCGGAACTGTCCACGGGTTCATAATTGTTGAACGGATCGGCCGCTCGATTATGGTAGTCGCCCAACTTCGCCAGGTTGGGAGCTCCGGTATCCCAATAGGGCACGCCGCACGTCGGCGTTTCACAGATGTAGTAGTCGCACGTTGCGCGAGCCGCCCGCAGCCAGCTCGTAGTCGTGGCGTCGCGCCCGCCCACGTCGGCAAGCTCATCGTTGCTGCGCGTTGTCAGCCATTCGAGCAATTCCGCGAACCCGAGCATCGCCCAAGCCAAGCCGCGTGTCCATGTGCTGAATGGAGAATAACCTTGCTGCGTTGAGGGGCACCGATATTCACCGCTAACCGTATTGAAAATGCTTTCGTGAGCGGTGCGCCCGGCGACGTCATACGCGTCCCGCCCTTCGCCATACCAAATGTTGTAGCGCGCCGTGTTGTTCGCGTGCTCGACAAGCCGCTCGAGCAAACTGATACGCTGGTCTCGCTCACCGCCTATCTCGTGTCCAAGCTGGTGAGCAATTGCCAACGACCGGCATGACCGGATCGTATCGACGAACAGCGAATGCGGTCCGTTGAATGAGTAGATGTACCCGGTGCCATCGTTGGTTTTTGCCCAGCGCGCGGCCTGCACCGCTCCGCTAGCTTTCAACGCCAATTCGAAATAGCGTCGTTCCCAAGAATTCTCGTGAAGACGGCCTTCGTTCATCAGCCGCCACAGATTGCCATACGTGCTGACGTTGTTGAATCCATGGTCGTGGACGCCGATGTGCGTCAAATGCGGCGTCATTCCTGCAGTGGTGCGTTCGCGGCCGAGTTCGAGGAATTTGTCGACGCCTGTCGCATCGAATTGCAAAAGAGCCGAGCCATATTGAAACCCTTGCGTCCACTCGGTCCAGCCTTTTGAAGTGTAGCGGCCCTGAACCGTGAACACCGGCGACGCGGTTCCCGGCGGGCAGCTTTTTTCGACTGCCTCGATGCACTCTGCCGACCGAGACCAGAATCGCTCCAGTTGCGGCACCAAGTCCGTCGGCGTCAGTTTCGAATCGAGCTTGATCACAGAGGCACCGACGACTCTCTACATGCTTGTTTCGCTGGACAACCCAACAGGAACCGCAGATGCACGCGAATGAACACGGACAGCAACCAGAGCAAAGTTCGTTCCCTTTCGATCAGCGCTCATCTGTGTTTATCCGCAGTTGCTCTTCGGTGAGCTTGGCACCGATTGCCGAGCTTAACGTTTGATCCGCGCAGAGCCGCCGCTGGCGATGTGCATCAGCTCATCGAGCGTGATCTGACTGGTGTCGCCGCGCGTGCTCATGAGGAGCGCGCCGTGCGCCACGCCCAGATTGACACACTCCTGCGGTGGGCGGCCCGTCAGAAAACCATATGAGAAGCCGGACGCAAATCCATCGCCGCCGCCCACACGGTCCTCAATTTCAAGGTCGGGGTACGCCGGCCCATCGTAGAATGTACCGTCGTGCCACATGATGGCCGACCAATCGTTTACGAGCGCTGTCTTCACGCCGCGAAGCGTCGTGCCGACGATTTTGACGTTCGGATAGTCCTTCACGACGCGGTTGACCATCGACTTGAATGCCGACGTATCGAGTTTGCCTTTCTCGACGTCGACACCCTCGACATCGTAACCCAGTACCTTCTGAAAATCCTCTTCGTTGCCGATCAAGCAATCGATATAGGGGACGAGCGGTTTGGTGGTCGCAATCGCGTCGGCCGAGGACCACAGCTTCGAGCGAAAATTCAGATCGTAACTAACGATCGTGCCGGCGTCGTGGGCCGACTTGACCGCTTCGGCCACGACCCTGCGTGT
>DASZZA010000666.1:0-5286 GCA_035545135.1 Lacipirellulaceae bacterium
ATGTTAGGACTCATCCCGGCCAACTGACATACGGTACGGCGGGGTCCGGCAGCCTTTCGCATATCTCAGCCGCGGTATTTCTCAAGCGCGCTGGCCTCGATATGACGATGGTGCCATATCGCGGATTGGCGCCTGCCTTTACCGATCTGTTGGGCGGCAACGTGCAAATGGTGTCTGCCACCCCCGTCGAACTACTGCCTTACCTGCAATCGGATAACGTTCGGCTGCTGGCGTCAAGCGGTGCGACAAGGTCGGCGCGCTTGCCCGATGTTCCAGCGATCGCGGAAACGTTTCCGGGCCATGAAGTCATCAGCTGGAACGGCATCGTAGTTCCGGAGCGAACGCCACAAGAAGTGATCGATATCCTCGCTCGTGAAATCCTGGCCGCGGAAGCGGACAAGGAATTTTCCGATCGGCTGGAGCAAATTGGTGTCGATCCCGCCACCGTGACGCCCGATCAATTCCAAAAGCGCATCGCTGCCGACATGGACTATTGGCGCAAGATCGTCTCCGAGATGGGGCTCCAAGCCAAGTAGATCATGTCAAATATACTGACATGTAACGATGGCAAATCTCGAACGCACCATCATTGTGGGAGCCGGCCCGGTTGGAACCGTTTGCGCACTCGCTTTGAACCGGCGGTGCCGTTCCCGTCGCGGTCTTTGAAAAGGAAAGGGCCCCCGGAAAAGGACCAGCAGGCAGCGTCTATTCACCCGCCAACGCTTGAGCCGCTGGAGGAGATCGGGGTGATCTCGCGCATAAATCCACAAGGGCCTCGTCTCGTCCAATTACCGCTCCTTGCGGCGCGCGCTGCTGTGGAAAACGGCGCGTTCGTGTCGTACTGAAGACGTCCCTTGCGGATCCATCGCTCGAACTACGCTCCAACAAGATGGGCGCTGGCTTCTTGAAAAAGCCATTTTATCCGATCGATATCGAGGCGCTGTTGTGCCAGTTCTACGGGTTGCGCGCGCTCAACCCGAACAGAGCGTAAAGCATAATGAAAAAGGTTGTGCCAGCTCAAGCATTCTAACGACAAGCAATATGTTTAAGGCAGTTCGTGACCCAAGCCGGACTTTAATAAATTCGCCGGTCAAACCTTTCTGAAGCAGTTGCACGATCTAGTCCTGGCCACAATGTGGACATTCCGAGAGTCGATCAGTCTCGGGCCGCGACATGAAGACGGAACATCGTCAGCAGCCTAGTCTAGCATTTCGAACGTGTGCTGGGGCGCCTTCGACCTTTGCGAACTCGCTTAGGATCGTGACCACTAAGCACAGAGCCTTTGATGGGCAAGCGCGAACCCGGTACTTTTGCGCTCGGCCGTTGGACCATATTTAACTCGGGTTCAAGATGCTTCTCGGTTTTCGCCTGCTCATGCAGTCGAAATAACACCCCAGTACTCAACCGCGCATTGTGTGTCCGCATCGCAGCGTAAGCCGCTTCGGGATCTCCGTTTATGATTGCGTTGACAATGAGACGGTGTTCTTCGACCGCACGACTCAGACGCGGCTTAATATTGCCGGGTTGAGCTCGGCGGAATGGAGCCAATCGATCACGGAGGGCCCGAACCGTGCTAATCAGTGTAAGATTACGCGAACCGGACGCAATAAAAGTGTGAAGTTGCTCGGCTAACGCGAGGTAACACGAAAGGTCTTCTGTATTGACGGTCATAGCTCCTCGATCATGAATTATCTGCAGTTGCTGTTTCTCCAGAGCGTTCAATTTCTGTGAAGCCAATCGCGCACACAGCGCCTCGATTTCACATTCAGCCTCAAGCATATCCGTTAGCTGTTCGATTCCTATTCGAGCGACTGTCACTCCTTTTCGCGGCATCGACTCCGCGAGACCCTTTGCCGTTAATTCTCTTAGCGCCTCGCGAACCGGAGTCCGAGAGACTCCAAATTGTTCGGCTAACGCGATTTCCTCAAGCTTCTGACCTGGAGTCAACTCACCGGCAATAATTTGGTCCGCGAGCTTTTGATAGACCCGCCGAGCGATCGTGACAATTTGGTCTTTTTCCGTATGGCGCATTAGAACAGACCTGTCCCGCTATTGCGGGATATGCTTGACTGGCGGGTACCTGATTTAATTAAACGAATCATCCTGCGTCTCTCACAAGATGCTTTCGCCGGAAGCGTCCGTCAATCTGACCAAGAAAAGAGTATCACTTTTCAGGCGACCGCTGCACTCGTGAGGCTTATCGCTCTTGAATTCCGTGATCATTTCAAGTTCTGGAAAAGCCTGGCATGTTATAGTCGATAAGCACAAGGTCGATGGCATAGTCGCGGTCCATCTGGAGGGCAGCAAAGCCGTCGCTCACTTCGCAGATTTCCAGCGGAAGCCGCATACCGGCAAGCATCTTGCGCACTATGCTGCGCATGGTCAACGAATCGTCAACCATCAGAACCCAGCTCGGCAGCCGTACGCGTATTGAGCGATTGACGAGCCGCCGTGCTTCTTCGACATGTTCCGGTCTATCGCCAATGGCATCAGTTTCGAACAGGCCGTGGCCGCGTCGCGGCCGGCTCAGCAGCACGGTGAATGGGCGACTGCGCGCCGCGCGTGCTCCGGCGATCGCCGTCTCAATTTCATCGGCTGAGAGGGCGCCGTCGAGCTTGTCGCGTGCGGCTGCGGCGGTGTTCGCCGTGATAATCTCTAGCGGCGTGACCGCCGCTGCCGCCTGGCGGAACAACTCGTGGTCCTCTACCGAACGCGAAACTACCACGAGGCGAAGCGGCACCGGATCGTTGATCATTCTTCCGCGGAACGTCTGCCTCGAGTTGCGTGACGATATTAAACTGTCGAGACGCAAAGCCGGTTCCGTATTTTTCAGGTAGGTCAGCACGGGACATCCTGCCCCAGATGAAGTGCGAACTCCTCCATTAGGGACGAAAGAATGCGAGCAAGCCTTACAACGGCGGCGGCTCGATCGGATGCTTGAGCAGGTACCCGACCACGCGCATGTTGTGATTTGTTTTTTCGTCGGGGCGAATGCAATATGCCGCACGCGACACGTCCGTTGTTGGAGCAGGAGCTGACATGAGACGGTGCTCGCTCAAACGGCGATTATGACCCTGGTTGTTCTCTAATTCCGGGCCTAGTCGCCCGATTCATTTAGTTTGAGGGTAAAGGTGCTTGAGTTTGATACGGGCATTGGACGTTGAGAAGTGCCAATCAGCCTTGGTGTGGTTGGCATTGCGGTCGTGTTCCCAGGCGGCGATTTCCTCGGCGAGGGTCTGTTTATCGGGAATCCGGCGGTCGAGGCACTGGGACGATAGGACACCAAGCTCGGACTCTGCCAGATCCAGCCAACTGCCGTGCTTTGGAGTGTAGAGCCATTCGAATCGCTCGACCAGCCGCCTGGCTTCGGTGGCCGGAAAAGCTTCGTAGAGTGACGCTTTGCTGTGGATGTTGAGATTGTCCTGGACCAGAACGATGGTCCTGGCATTGGCGAAGTAGCGATCGGCCAATTCTTTCAAGACGAGAGCGTAATCCACGGCAGTATGGCGATCGGTGACTTTAACATGGCGCCAGCCTTCGAGCGGAGCGAACATCATGAAGAGATTGGCGGTGCCGTTGCGCTCGTACTCGTAATCGCAACGGGCCGGGCGTCCCGGCTTCATCGGGATCGGAACCCGCGTCTCGGCGAGGAACTGCTTGGAGGTCTCGTCCAGGCACACCAGCGGGTAATCTGGATCGCGTGGCCGCGTGTAGACGGCCAGCACATCTTCCATGGCGGCTACGAACGCACTATTGGCTTTCGGCGGGATGACCCAGCACTGTCGGCGATGCGGCTGGAGAATGTTTTTTTTTAGCGCCCGCCCAATCGTCGAGTCGCTGGCGCGATCGACAATTTGGAGTTCCACGACCTTTTTCTCCAACAGCCTCAGAGTCCAGCGTGCGCGTCCCTTGGGGGGCTTGGAACAAGCCAGCGCAATCAGTTTGGCTTCTTTCTCGCCGTCAAAAATCCGCGCAACCGCCGGTGCCGCCCGCTGCTTGCGGCTCAACACGGCCTCGAAGCCTTCTTCCACCAGTTGCTTCCGGACCCGGTAAACCATCGAGGCGCTGGTATCCAGCGCCTCGATGATTCGGTTGTCACTCCACCCTTCACCGGATTCCGACACGTCAGCCTTCAACAATATCCGAGCCTTCAGCAGGCGCTGCGCTGCGCTGCGCTCTTGCCTTTTCGTATCAGCGATTCGAGTTGTTCGCGTTCCTCGCCACTCAACCGCACAACATACTTCTTTACCGAAATCCTCTTCGCAGCCATGATCCTCTCCGTCGCTCACGCCGAGACGGAATCGAATCACAAGTTCATTGGCCTTTCAAATTAATTGAAGCGAGCGACTAGGTCGCAACCGGTCGAGCGGGATACAATCGACCGGAGGCGATACGATGCGCTGGCGGCCGAATTGCAGGCATCACTGGCGCGGGAAGATGTGTGGCGAAGGGAGAAGCGCGATCTATTGCGGCGGCACGTGATGTCGGCGCAGGAATACGAGCACCGGATGACCAACGGCCTGCAATTGATCGCGGGTCTGCTATCATCGCAAAGCCGGGCCATGCCGACACCGGGGGAGGTGTGCCTCCAATTGAGGATTGCGGCTCGTCGCATTGTTGCTCTTGGAACCGTCAATCATCGTCTACATCTTTCGGATCAGCCGGCAAACGTTGAATTCTTCGAATTTCTCGTCGGCTTGTGCGACGACCTCTCGGACCTGCTGTTCCAAAACAAAACCGATCACGCCATCGTGGTTCAAGGAACGAAGGTTGAGATACCGTCGTCGCTCGCCCATACGCTTGGGCTTATAGCAAACGAGCTAATCACCAATTCGGTTAAACATGTAAACGGCGGCATAACCCTTCGTCTTGAAAAGGGCGCGCCCGAAACTTATTCGCTGTCGGTGCTGGACGACGGGCCGGGACTGCCGGCCGGAGTCGTGACTGGCAGGGGCAAAGGGCTTGGGATGAAAGTCGTCCTCTGGCTCGTCAAGCAGATTGGCGGCGATCTGAAAATCATTCCCCGTGCAAATGGCAGCCGGGCGTGCGTTACCGTTATATTCCGTTCTCCCCGGTTTGGGACCAATGAAACATGGCGGTTATCGACCTAAAGATCAAACTCGTGCCGCGGCAGATGAGCCGGAGGTGCTGCTGCTCGACGAGCCGCTTGCCGGCCTGAGCCCGGCCGAGCGCGATGGCGTCAAGCTGCTGATCAGCAATCTCGGCAAGGGGCGCACCATCGTGCTGGTCGAGCACGACATGGACGCGGTGTTCAAGCTCGCCGCG
>DASZZA010000667.1:0-3917 GCA_035545135.1 Lacipirellulaceae bacterium
CGAACGCTGCGAACCGAAACCGCAGCCCTAGCGCTGGCGGCAGTCGTGACGCTTGCCACGAAACGCTGAACTGGCCCTAATCACTCGAACGCGGCGCCACCCGCGCGGCTCGAAGACCGGCCGTCGACCAGGCCGTGGGCCGTGAACTGCGATACGCCGTAAGCCCCATTGGGGGTCGCTTTGCCGGGACGCGCAACGTACGGACAGAACTTAGCGTGCGTTAGCAGCCCGACATTCGGCTTGGTCAGCCGTTCCAATGCCTGGTCGAGCGTCTCGCCTTTTTGGAGCCAAATCATAACGCGCGGCTCGGCGACAAATCCTCGCCGCCACAGGATTTGGCCCTTGAGCGACATTTCGAGATAGGTTGCGTGCGGCGTGATCGAGCGTTCCACGATGTCTTGTGGGCGCGGCGGGAAGCGATTATCGACTCGAATTCTAATTGTCTGTTGCGGCTGCGGCTTGCAGACTGCCTTCACGACCAGATCCGAGTGCTCGACGACCGTCAAACCGGCCTCGTGCAAAGCGTTCGTCAGCGATCGACGAATGACATCGTTCTGTGTACCCTTGGAATTCAGAACGACGATCTTGCCGTTGTCGCCGCCGATGTTGTGAACTGACGCGGTGAGCGATTGCTGCAACTCATCCGGTATTGAAACGCGGGGATCGATGTCGACGTCCAGTTCCACCGAGTCGCCGGGCTTCACGACGAGGAGGCTTTCGGCGGGCGGCAAGGTTTTAGCCTTCTCAATTGCCGCCGCGCTGGGCATCGCCGCAGAAATAAGGATCACCCTCCCCTTGTCACCCATTGGCTTGGACACGGCGTACAGCCGACCGTTTTGTAGTTGGGTCGTCACCTCCGTGCCCGGTGGGTTCTGGTACTCCCAAAGCAGAATGCGACGCTCGACGTCGAACAGGTAGTTGCTATCGGCCAGCAGATATTCGCCCGCCCACTGAAGGCGCGAATTCCACCCGATGGTATTGGTGTAGAATTCGCTCATCACCTTTCCATCCGCGAGATTCCACACCGTCGCGCCTTCATTTGAGAGCCCGGCCAGCCGCATGTTGTCGTTGCGAATCGCAACTTTATTGTACTGGCGCCCGTTGGTCGGAATCGTCGCCACATGACGCCCGGCGGCCAAATCGATAATCGCAATTCCCTCCTTCATAATGATCGCCAGCAGTTGACGATCGGGGCTGAGTGCAAGATGCAAGTCGAACGAAATGCCCACGGGGATGTTGATTAGCGCTTTGCACGCCGCGACGTCCCAAATGGTTAGCGCTTTGCCATGACTGTTGATGGTCATCACCCGATTGTCGTTGAGGAACCACGCTTGAGCGATATCGCGCGACGTCGCGAAATCTTCGTCCGCGTACGGCTCCCACTGCTGAAGGGGCGTCACCTTGTCGTCCGCGACTCGCGCGACCGTGAGCATACTGTTTTCGCCGGACCCGAACACGTCGGGACGGAGTATCACGAGACTCGCATCTGGATTCACATCGAGTATGCGGGTAGTGTCCGGCAGTTGAATCAAATCGCTCGCTTGACGTGGCCCGACATTGACGACCTCCAGGTAACCTTCCTTTTGGTTGGAGACTTCGCCTTTATTCCGGCATACGAAGACTCGTTGGCCATCGCTCGAGGCGTAAATACCCGTTACTTCCTCGAAAAACAGATTTGAGTCAGGTATCGGCGCCAATGTGACATTCGCGTTAGCGATGTGCGAAGCAGCGTTTGTGTGCACCTTCGGCGCCGGTGGCGTAAAGCTCCATTGCTGAAAGGTCTTCGGCTGGACCAGCTTCGCGCCGTTCCAATTTGCTTTTTTTGCACGTCCTTTTGCCAACGTCGCGGACGCCCCAGTGGAGCCGCCCCCGACCTCTTGGAATGGATTTGCGCCCGACTCGCTAAGAGTTTTCAGATAGCGAGCGTCCTCATCCGAAAGTTTGTCGATTGGAACTTCGATCCGTTTGCCATCTGCTTTCAATAGCGCGACCTTGTTGCCCGTCGTGCTTAGGTAGCGCGCCTCGATGCTGAATCGCCCGGTCTTGTCGGACCACTTGCGGAGGGGCGTGTCCGGCGAAGCGGCCGCGGCATTCTGGATTGGTCGTACGCTGCTCGGCGGAAAGGTCTGCAAGCTGGCCGGTCCGCGGAATTGCGCCGCACCCGGCGGCAAATCTGGTCGCGCCTCGATCCAACCTGAAAGCCTGTCGATGCTTTCGACGGTGGCTGGCTTCCAATCGAAGCCGACACGTACCTCCACGCGGTCGCCCTGATTGTATTTCGATTTTTCGCGTTGGGCGTCCGACGAGCCGCATAAGCAAATTGTGGCAACAACTGTCGAGGCGGCCGTCACACGCCACGTGAATGGTCGAGAGCCCATTGCTTCGCCCCCCAAAAGAATTGAGATTAGAAACCTCCCCATTAAAGAAAAGGAGATTAGTCCCTCAGGCTAACCTGCTCCCGGCGGAAATACAAGTTTCTCCGCGGTCCACACCTGCATTCTGACGGGCGTTGTCGCTCGTCGCCGCCAAACGTAGACTACCTAAAGGTAAACCGGTTTGTTTCCTTAGAGCCATGCCGACCGACGAAGAAGAAATCTATCAGGAACATATCCTCGACCACTACGAGGACCCGTACCACCGTGGGCACCTGCCGACCGCTACGCATGCGCATGAGGAAAACAATCCGCTCTGCGGCGACGTCGTGCGAGTCGAGCTGGAACTCGGCAAAGACGGCAAAATTCGCGACTGCTATTTCACCGGCCACGGTTGCGTGATCAGCCAGGCTTCCGCCTCGATGCTGCTCGAGAAAATGCAGGGCAAGACAGTGGACGACGCCAAGGAGTTCTCGGCCGAAGACATGCTGAAACTCTACGGGGCCCGCCTCACCCCGAACCGCCAGAAGTGTTGCCTGCTCTCTTGGAAGGTGTTGCAATCAGCCGTCCATTCACCAATTAACCACGACGGCAAATGAAATTCACCATAGAGGACACGGAGGACACAAAGGTTTAAGAGCTTCTAACAAAATGTCTTCGGAGAGGGGGACAATCCCATTTTGCTCCGAAGACTCCGCAAAATTGGGACAGTCCCCGGCCATTTTGTTAGAAGCTCTATAATTGGAATCGAAGAGATCGATCAATGTCGATATGTCCAGTTTCAAGGCGGGAACGCTAATTGGCGCTGATCGACGGTAATTGGAATTAGCGGCTATTAGCGCTGCCAGGAATTGTTAGTGTCTTACACGTGCCCGGAATATGAAACGACTGAATGACAAGTCAAACGTTACTCCGTGTTCTCTGTGAACTCCGTGGTTAATAATTACGTCTACATACCGTGACCGCAATCGAATCACCAATCCGATCGACTGGTAAAGCAACGATAGATGAAACTGTTTTGCTTCCCGCCACGCTGCGTGAGGACTTCCCGATTCTGGAGCAAACGGTTCACGGCGACCGCCCGCTGGTATTTTTGGACAACGCAGCCAGCACGCAGCGGCCTCGGCAAGTGATCGAGGTGCTCCGCCGTGTGTACGAGCGCGACTACGCGAACGTCCACCGCGGCATTCACACACTCAGCGAGCGCAGCACCGAGCAATACGAAGAGGCACGTGAAAAAGTTCGCGATTTCATCGGCGCCGAGCATGCGCGCGAAATCATCTTCACGTCGGGTACCACCGCCAGCATCAATCTGGTGGCCCGCAGTTGGGGGGAAGCAAATATCAACCGCGGTGACGAAATCGTCGTCACCATCATGGAGCATCATTCCAACCTTGTACCCTGGCAGCAACTGGCCGAACGAACCGGTGCCGTAGTTCGCCATATTCCGATTACGGACGATGGCCTGTTGATCGTCGACAAGCTTGATACGCTGCTCAGCGAGCGCACGAGAATAGTCGCCGTCGCGTCGGTGTCGAACGTGCT
>DASZZA010000668.1:0-3555 GCA_035545135.1 Lacipirellulaceae bacterium
AGGGCGATGTACTGGCGAATGGCGCCGAAGTAATTTCCCCAATGGATCGAGCCGGTGGGTTTGATACCGCTGAGAACGCGCATGGCGGTCGAGAGTCGAGGGTCGAGAGTCTAGAGCCGGAATTCTGCGTCTCGATTTCTCCTCGTTTCTCGCATCTCGTGACAGTCGAGAGTCGAGGGTCAAGAGCCAGAATTCTGCGTTTCGATTTCTCCTTGTTTCCCTGTCTCTTTGTCTCCTTGTCTGGTTTTCTCGAATGGTTCTGTGACCAGTGTACCGACGATGTCGGCGACTTTGTTGACGCCGGCGGTGGCGAGGGCCTGCGGCAGGGCGTCGAGCACTTCCATAGAGGCCTTTGGATTGTAGAAGTTCACGGTGCCGAGTTGAACCGCTGTGGCTCCGGCGACGAAGAATTCCATCACATCGTCGATCGTGGCGATGCCGCCGATACCGATGATGGGCGTTTTGACCGCTTGGGCTGCCTGGTAGACGGCCCGCAGAGCGATGGGCTTGATCGCGGGCCCGCTGAGGCCGCCCAGGACGTTGCCGAGCATGGGACGGCGGCGGCGCCAGTTGATGGCCATGCCAAGACAGGTATTGATAAGAGAAATGGCGTCGGCGCCACCGGCGGCAGCAGCCTTCGCAATAGTCGGGATGCTCGTCACGTTTGGCGTCAGTTTGGCGATAACTGGACGGTCGGTCGCCGCGCGGCAGTCGGCGACTAGATGCTCGCACATTGCCGGATCGGTGCCAAAATCGACGCCGCCGGAAACGTTGGGGCACGAGATGTTGAGCTCGATTGCGGCCACGCCGGGCAGGCCCTTGAGCCGGTTGGCCATGCGGACGAATTCATCGTGCGTGCGGCCGGCGATGCTCACGATGATGGGAACGCCGATCGAAGCCAGATACGGCAAATGGTATGCGAGGAAAGCTTCTATGCCGTCGTTGTCGAGGCCGATGGAGTTGAGCATGCCGGCGGCAGTTTCGATGGTTCGCCACGGTGTGTTGCCGGCGCGAGGATCTTGTGTGATCGTCTTGGGCAGGATAGCGCCGAGACGTTTTAGGTCGACGAGCGACTCCATTTCGCGCGCGTAGCCAAAGGTTCCCGACGCGACGAGAATTGGATTGGGCAGCCGCAGCCGGCCGAGTTGAACGGGGAGATCGATGGGAGATGCAGGTTGCTTTGTCACGAAATGAGAGAATCCGGCGTCGAATGGTTCGGCAGGTCGCGACTGAGATGCCGCGCCAAATTCTCAATGGCCGATTTGCAAATTGCAATCCCCATCCGCGGCGTGTTGACCGATGTGGGTCGAGAAGCGATGTCCAAGTCGCCCTCGCCCGTGTCCTCTCCCGAGGTAAGAGGGAGAGTTGTTACATACAGTTAGATGATGCCGCCGTGCGTGCGGAGCGGAGTCATGTGACTTGGCTGGTCAAGGAACCAAATGCGTTCCCACTCGTCCATCATGGCGCGAAGATCTTCAGACGTGAAAATGAGCTCGCGCGCGCGCCGTGCCGGATCGGCTGAATACATGGGAATAAGACAGCCTGTCCCGGCCGCCAGCCAACCGGCCGCAATGAGCGCCAAAAATATCCTACGCATTCGCCGTTCTCCTCGCTGAACGATCCGTTCCCCGTATTCGCGCGGCCGATGGCAACAATATGCGCTGCAACGTTATTGCCCGGCCGCGGCCACTTTTAGCCACGACGAGGCGAACTTTTATCATCAAGCCGACGGTGCAAAACGCACGGTGTACTCGAGTTTTTTGCGCGACAAGCGCGCGACGCAGCTCTGGATCAGACGGGGTATGCTGCGACAAAGGACAAGTATTCGGTGAAAAGCGGCGGGAAAGTTAGCGTCTTTCGCGATCAGCGCCGAGGTCAGCTTCCGCGTGGTGCGATAGCGAGATGCATTCTCACGCGAAATATTTATCCGCCGAGGTGCAGTGCTATCGAGGTGTCTGGTCTGCGCGTTGGTTGGATGTTGAACCTAACCTATTGGCGGCGAAGGGGTTTCAGCCAGTGGCGCTCCGTTGGTCGGAGGATGCATGAGTTGTTCGGCCGCGCGTCGTTCCATTTCGCGTACTCGTTCCTCCATCTCTTTTCCTGGCTTAAACGTGACGACAAACTTCTCGGGAACAAACACTTTATCGCCCGTTCGGGGGTTACGAGCCTTACGTGCGGCCCGACGCTTTACCTCGAAAACGCCGAAATTTCGCAGTTCAATGCGGTGGTCTTCAACGAGCGTTTCGACGATTGCATCGAACGTTTTTTGGACGATTTCCTTGGTCTTCAACTGCGTCAGTCCAATCTCCTCGGAGATGGTTTTGACAATCTCTTTCTTGGTCACTTCGGGGTCCCCTTTGAGAACCAGCCACTCGAGTGCAGCCACGCCCTAGTTTGCTGGCGTGCTGCATGTCCCAAGTGTAATTGTGCCAAGCACTAGTGTCAAGATTGCGGAGATCAACAAGCGTTCGCTTGCACGCTACAAGCGACCCCTTGCCACGTTGTTCGGCCAAGTAGGGTTGGGCTACTAACTACAAATTGTCAAAGAACTTACAAGCTCGGACGCTGATGGCGTGACGAGCCGGCAGGGCCATACCGCTTACAACCCGTTGCACCACAACACGTTAGCGTCAAAATCGACACGGACGGCTGGGTGCACAGGATGGGCCGCGTCCCGCCTATCATCGGCGGGCTAATCGGCAAACTTGATATAAACGTTAACGACAGCCAAAGACGGCCGCCAACTCGTGCGTTGTAGAGTGCGCCTAGATGCGGATGACGGCCTTTTGGGCCTCGATCTCGCCAAGTTGGTAGAGTCGGCCTGTGCCGCTGCCTGGACACACGTGGCACGTCTCTGCCCATGCCTCGGGGGTACGGACGTTGGACTCCCAAAAGGGCCAGGTGCGACATTGGCGCGGCCGGGCACTGTAAACTCGGCATTTTCGCGTTTTGCCGTCGAAGAAGACGCAATCGCCATTATCGAATTCGACCAAACTTTTTCGTACGCCGATTTCGCGGACGTATCGCGATTCGAAGTCGTCGGTTGCGAGGCCCAGCTCGGCGGCGAGAGCAGCGATGTCTTCTTTGTTGACCCAGACGAAACCAGGGGCGCCGGTGCAGCAGTCGCCGCAGCCGGTGCACTTGAATCGGAGGCCGTTTTTGTACCAGGGCTCCGGCGTTGTACTCATGGTTCGATTCGTGGGGAGAACGACCAAGCACCAATGACCAATGATACCAAACTCTTTGGTCTTGAGATTTGGTTATTGTTCATTTTTACTTGATCGTGATCGCGGCAATCTCTTGCAGCGCGACGAGTGCTTCTTCGATTTCATCGATTGTGGTTGAATAACCGGGGCTGAGACGCAATGTGCCGCCACCGGCGGTGGTACCCAATGCTTCGTGCATTCGTGGCGCACAATGCAAGCCGGCGCGGCATTGGATGCGTCGGCTAGACTCCAGGACAGCTGCGAGCTCTTGCGGATCATATCCTTCCAGGGTGATGCTGACGACGCTCGTGCGGTTGGCTGACGATTGCGGGCCATGAACGCGCAGGCC
>DASZZA010000669.1:0-2843 GCA_035545135.1 Lacipirellulaceae bacterium
CAACGTCACGGATACGCAAAAAGACGGCGGGCTCATCGTGCACACGGGTCACTTAGTGCGCGGCATCATGCGCGAAGGCGCCAAGGTGCGGGCCGTCGTGGATGCCGAGCGACGGGCCGGAATTCGGCGAGCGCATTCGGCGACACACATCCTTCACAACGCGCTGCGCAAGACCCTCGGTTCACACGCACAGCAGCAAGGCTCGAAAGTTGACGAGGACTGGCTGCGATTCGACTTTACGAACCTTAGCCCCGTGACGAGCGAGCAACTTTGCGCAATTAACTCGGACGTCGCCGCGCGGATTGCCGACTCAGCGCCGGTACGCTGGGAAACTTTGCCTTTGGCCGAGGCGCGCAAAGCGGGCGCGATGATGCTGTTTGGCGAGAAGTACCCGGACCCCGTGCGAATGGTGTCGATGGGCACGTTCAGTAAGGAGCTGTGCGGCGGAACGCATCTTACCAATACGCGCGAAGTGGAACGGTTTGAAATCCTAAGCGAAGAGGGCGTATCGGCGGGAACACGGCGGATCACTGCTCTGACAGGCCACAAAGCGGGCGAGCACGTGAAACAGATCGAAGCGGCAGCGGACAAGGCGGCGAAGTTATTGGGTGTTTCGCCACTCGAAGTAACCGAGGGCGCCGCAGCACTGATGTATTATGCACGCGAGCTACGAAAACAATTGTCGAGCGGCGGCGGTAAGGTCGCCATGCCAGATGCAAAAGGCGGGGCTAAATCGCAACGTAGCGAGCCTACGTACGAAGAAATCAAGCAAGTGTTGTCGGACACGGGGCGGCAATTGTCGGTCGCACCGTTGGCGGTCCCGGAACGCATTGCGGCGATTCAGGCGGAGATTGCGGGATTGGAAAAGCAGTTGAAAGAACGGGCAGCGGCGGGGCCGCTTTCCGGCGAACGGCTGCTGGAGTCGGCGGAGCAGGTGGACGGCGTGACGCTCGTCGTAGCGGAACTGCCGGGTGTCGAAGCCAATCTCATGCGCCAATTGATCGACCAGGTGCGCGTCAAATCGCCTTCGTCGGCCGTTCTACTTGCGAGTCGGCAGGGCGAGGACAAGGTGACTCTCGTCGCAGGAATCAGCAAGGATTTGCAGGCACGTAAACTGAGCGCGGGAGATTGGATTCGCCCCGTGGCGGCAGCCGTTGGTGGTGGCGGCGGCGGGCGTGCCGATATGGCACAAGCGGGCGGCAAGAATCCCGCCAAACTGCCCGAAGCTCTCCAAATTGCCAAGCAGAGAATCCGCGAAATGATCGCGGACTGATGTCGTTGTTCCAAATGTCGGCCTGACTCGCGCGCGTTCACATTGAACGCGCACTAATCACGAAGCTAGCGTCACGAAGATTTCACAAAAACGCATTGCAGACGTTCGTCCAAAAGTTCTAAGATGAAACCGGCGCGGCAAGGCATTGGTTGGGGAGTTCGGGTTACACGCCGCCGCGTGACTACTCTCTTGGAACGTGCCTCTCTGGCACTGATAGGATGGAGCGTACCATGGCTGTTCATAATGTCGATGGCCTAGAATTGAATGTTGATCGAGGCCCCAATTGGTTGTTTGTGAAGCTTCGATCGCGCGAGGCACCAGGGGCGGAGGTGTCGCAGATCGCGGAAAAGCTCTGGTCGATTTCGTCGCGGCATTTCATTTACCGGCTCGTACTGGAGCTGGAAGATCTCGAAGAGCTACCGAGCGGAATGATGGGGCAGATCTTGATGCTGCAAGAGCGGTTGGCTCAGTGCGGCGGCGCACTTCGAATATGCGGGCTGTCGCCCGAATGCGAGGAGTCGCTGCACAATTGGCATTTGGAATCGGCGCTGCCGAATCACCCGTCGCGCGAGGCGGCGGTGATGGGCAAGAGCGAATTTGCGGCTACCGACCAGAACTGAGCTGTCCGTTCTAGACTGCGAGTTCCGGAGAGTGCCGGCGAGGTCACCGGCGAGACCATTTTCTTTTCTGCGCACGCCCGGCATAAATGGACGTTTCGCGTTTGCAATCCGATCCGCTATTTCGCGCCGTTGAGATACTGGTGGCGAATCTTTTGCAGTGCTTCGAGTGCGGGCTTGGGCTGCTCTGTGGCATCGAATAGACCGGCGTGCGGATAGTGGTGCGGGGCGGCGTCCGAAAGCTGGTTCCACAAGACGACTTGCACGGCGTTTTTGGCGAGTAGAAGCGGAACGTGCTCGTTAATCCAATCGCGTTGCGATTGTGGCGTCACTTCATCCTGCGAGCTGCTGAGGACACGCACTTTGCTGTTCGCTTTTGGGTCATTCTGGGCGGAACTGGGGAGTGTAAGCGCGATCAGAAGCGGTAATTCCAACAGGCTCCAAGTATCGACCAGACGACTGATTGCGAGCGGACCCCGGTGAAGGGAACCGCCAGGATGATAGCCAACGTTGATTTCAAGACCGAGACCCGATAAGCCGAGGTCCGCCCGTACGAGCGCGTCGGCGAAATGCATCGGCGCCAGGTCGAGCTGTTCGCTGGCCAAGTATTCGGCCCACGGTTGATCGAACGTGACGACGAGCGGCGTGGTCGGATCCAGCTGCCGCACCACGTTGATCGCTTTTGCGGCAACCTGGAGTCGCGCTTCCTCGGCCAATCCAAGGGCATGTCCGTGCGTCATTCGGGCGGCAACTTGCCACAAATGAACTTTGCCGCGATAGCGTTCGACCACGGCGCGAACGTGATCGAGCATGAACGACAAAAGGCTCTCGAAGTCACCTTCCCACAGATAGGTCCAGTCGGGAACGCCCCGGTCATCGAGCTCAAGAAGCGGCCCGGCGCAGATTCGCAGGCCCGTCGAGCGAGCCCATTCGACCTGTGCGTCCGCTTCGGT
>DASZZA010000670.1:0-2523 GCA_035545135.1 Lacipirellulaceae bacterium
GATGCGGCTGATGGCCGTGGTAATTCCGCGAGAGGCAAAAAGCTTGCGCTGGCCTTGCTCCAATCGGCGGGCAAGCCGTTCCAGATGCCCGTAGACGTCCGCTGCCGGATCGGCCAGCTTCGTGAGGCAAGCGGTAGCTGCCGCCATTGGGATTGGATGACAGTTGTAGGTGCCTGCGATCAATACGCGCCTCGCCGGGTCGGTGCTGATTGCCAAATCCATGTAGGGCTGCTTGCCGGCGAGTGCCGCAATGGGGTAGCCGTTGGCCATGGCTTTGCCGAACGTCGATAGGTCGGGCGTGACGCCGCACACACATTGGAAGCCGCCGAGGCTGGAGCGAAAGCCGGTTTTCACTTCGTCGAAAATCAGCAAGAAGCCGGCATCGTCGGCCAGGCGTCGCAGTCCGTCCAAATAGCCGGGCTTGGGTTTGACGACGCCGATGTTTTGCAAGGCGGGCTCCGTAATCACTGCGGCAACATCGTATCGGCCGACAAGCGTGGATACTGCTTCGAGATCGTTGAACTCGACCGCGTGCAACAGCAGCTGTTCCTGCCGAGGAATACCGGCCGTGATGGGCAGCAACGGATATTCGTCGCCAATCACCTGCTTACCGCCCAGCTGCTCGACGGAGTTCATCAAATTCGCGGCGACGACATTCTGATTTCCGTTGTAACCGCCCTGCATAAGGATGACATGGTCGCGCCCGGTCGATGCCCGCGCGATTCGGATGGCCTGCGCCGTCGCTTCCGAACCGGTGTTAAAAAACTGGACTTTATCGGCAGTCGGAACGCAGCGAAGAAACAATCGGGCGAGTTCACCTTCCTCTTCCGTCGGACCGCTGCCGTAGTTCGATCGTCCCGACTCAATGGCGCGAATGATTGCCTCATTCTGTTCGGGATCGTTGTGGCCAAGAATGTACGGCGCGAAGCCCGCATGAAAGTCGATGTACTCGTTGCCGTCGACGTCCCACAGGTGCGAACCCTTGGCCCGCACGAAGGCGATACACGGATCGGCCATGCGGTTGACCGATGCAAGCCCTCCCGGGATTACCTGGGCGTTTCGTTTCAATAGCTCACATGATTTGGAATGTTCGCGAGACATGGTGTCACGATAGGTCTTGGTCTGTTCGGCGGTTGTCGTTCGTGGCACCCATTCTCGCGAGCAGCGAAAGCCCGCCATCGGCCAGCAGCGTTGAACCGGTCATGAAACGATTGCGGTCGTCGCACAAGTGGGCCACATGGAAGGCGACGTCTTCGGCGCTCATCAACTGGCCGACAGGCACCTGTGCCTCGCACCGCTGCCGTACGCGCGGATCCTTATCGAAGCCGACTTTCGAAAGGCCCGCGTCGACGTAGCCGGGCGCGACCTCGTTGACCAGAATGCCATGCCGGGCGTAGTGCAACGCCATGACTCGGACTAGCATGCGGACGCCGGCCTTCGCCACGCTATAAGCGGGAACGTTGGTGTGGGGCGCGTGGGCTGCCCAACTGCCAATGAAGACGATACGGCCAGGCATTTTGTGCTGCAGCAGTCGGTTGGCGCCAGCCGCAGCGAGATAGTACGCACCATTGAGCGTGACATCGAGACACCGTTTCCACACGTCGGCCGTAAGAGACTCAAGGTCGGCGCGCTCGGCGACGGCCGCATTCGGAATTATCCAATCTGGTACACCCAGCGACTGCTCAACGAGCAGCAGCCATTTCTCGACGGCTGTCGGATTCGTAACATCGACAATATCGAACCGAATACGCCTGCCCAGCAATTCAATGGCCAATCGTAAGGCATCGATTTTTTCGCCTTCGATCTCCAAGTCTCCGACCGCAATGTCGGCCCCGTAACGGGCGAGTTCGAGAGCGATGGCACGGCCGATGTCGCCGGCGCCGCCGCTGATAATTGCTACGTGTTTTGCCACGCTGGACCTGCGAAATTTCAATAAAAGTTGTACTAGTGCCGTGTCACAGCTCGTTTTTACGATCAGCCGTCGGGCGCTAGCCCCCGGTCGTTGCCGATTAAACCGTGGGCTAGCGCCAGCGGCTGATTTACCCAACTCCAATCTTTAGTTTTGACCGACCACTTGTACGTTACGGAGTTGCGAGGCATTCCCTTGTTTGCGCCTTTTCGGCGGTAATGCGCTCAATCTCGTTTGACAAAGCATCGATGACAATCTCTAAGCTGCCGCGGGCGAACGGGGTGCGCCACTCCTGGTAGATGTTGAGCCCGTAACGGTCCTGAGGCGGCAGATAGCCGCCGACGCGGTCGTTCACCAAATTCAGGCACGCGATCGCTGTATTCCCGTAGCGCTGTCGAAGTTTTGTTTGCACAAGAGAATAGGCTTCTTCGGGAACGCCGACAAGCAACGAATTCCCAACTCTCCAAATCCACAGCAAGACGGAGCACGTAGCACCATCCCCCAGCGCAAGGCGCGTATCTCGTTTCCGACGCAATCGCTCCTCCAGCGCGCGGTCCGTGGTAGCGGAACGTTGCCGTTCAAGCTCCTCGGCACTTGGCCAATCCTTCAACGGA
>DASZZA010000671.1:0-5056 GCA_035545135.1 Lacipirellulaceae bacterium
GGTCCTCCTTTGGCGAGGGGATCCTTAAGCCAGAACTGCTCAATCCCGGTCGTCAGCACGCCCACCTCTCGCAGGACGTCAAGGCGGGCCCCCAAGTAGTTCACAACGCTGTCGGTGACTTGATTCTGCGCCAGGATCAGTGCGTCCTGGGCTTCCCGGAGATCGCGCACCTGGACTCGGCCGTTCTCCAGGAGCATTTGGTTCATCTCGAGCCGCCGCGCCGCTACTTCCAATGCCGCTTCGAGATTCAGATAGTTCTGGCGGTCTTGCTCCACCGTCCGCAGCCCGCGGTCAATGCGATCACGGAGGTTGTCCAAGCCACTGACGAGACTTCGCAGTTGCGATTCGAAGGAGACGAGGGTGGCTCGGTAAACGTTTCGGGCCGGCAGTTTGTCGACCAGATTATCAAGACTAAGGCCGACCTGGTAACGGACCTTGTCTGGGTCGAAATGGGCATAATCGCTGGGGGCTTCGGACTCGAGGCTCGCGTTGGCGAAAAGATTAAGTCGCGGCTTCAACTGGTCGGCCGCGAGCCGCACCTTGCGCTTGCTGTCCTCGAACCGGTCCACCGCGTTGAGGAGCTCAAGGTTCTTTCCCACCGCAAGAGCGAAAGCAACATCGCTCTTGAGATTCACCGGGACGAGCTCGACGCGTTCGAGTTGTCGGAGGTCAGCATCGCCCAGAAACACCGTCTCGGTGATCGGGAGGCCGAGGCGGAGCTTGAAGGCGTCCAATTGGTTTTGGTAGAGCGCGACCGAATTAATGTAGCCGATCCGCGCGCCCAGTTCCGCCGTGCGCGCATCCGCCACATCCGCGGCCCGAACCCGGTCGACGGCGCGCGCCTCGGTAAACTTGGTCAGATCGACGCGCCGGAGGTAATTTGTGTAGTTGTTGCGCACCTCCTGCTTCCGGCTGAGCAAGCTGAAGTAGTCGGAGACGACATTGACCGCGAACTGCTGCTGGTAATAGCTGAAGCTTCGGATGGCGTAGACCACGTTGCGCTCCGCCTGAGTGAGACTCTCGACGCGCGGATCATTCTGGCCGAACCCTTGCAGCAGCGGCTGGGCGAGATCGACGGAGATCAGGTCAATGGCCGAGTTCCGCGATACGCCAGGTGGGCGCCCGGCAAAATACCTCAAGAGATCGTTGGCCAAGGCGACGCTCAGCGTTCCGCCGGTCTTGAACAACTGGCTCACGCCGATCCGGCTACGGAGTGAACCGACGTCGCTGCCGTCCGGTGACCCCTCGATTTGGCCGGTGGAGTTGGCCAGGAAGATGGGCGTGAACTCGTAGCGGGCGCCCGTCAAGGAGAGAGCCGTGAGGTAGAGTTGCTCTTTCTGCGCCTGATACTCGCGGCTGTTCTGAACGGCCAGGTCCAGGGCCTCAGTCAGGTTAAGGACCCGGCGATTGGTTTGCGTTCGATCTTCGATGATCTCAAGGGGCGGGATGTCCTGCGGCCGCCGCGCCGAGTATCGAGTGTCAATAGTGAAGACATTGGTGCGGCCAAAGACGTGCCGGTTCGCATCCTGAATGATCCGGTAGGCCTCACGATCGGCGGCGCGCTGGTAATGAGAGGCCGTGCAGCCGCTGACGAACAGAACCAGGACGGTCCAGAGGGACGCTCCAGACACAATTCTCAATACGATCCCAGGTTGGCATCGGCGACTTCGCTCGGCCATGCTTGATAAGGCTAGACTCTGCCGATACAAAGATGGTTACGTCAACCTAATCCATCGAAAATCCATCAAATCCGCCCTATCCCGCCGGACCTTTCACTTCCGCCCGGTCCATACCGCAGGCAAATCAGGCACGGTCGCGGAGACGGCTGCTGCGGTGGAGAAGGCGACCGGCGCGGCCAACGAGGTCATCAACGCCATTGGCCCGGAGACGTTCACATATCGCGATCTGGTGGCGACCATAGGCGAGAAACTGGGATGTAAGCGTCCGATCATCTCGGTCCCACCTGGCTTGGGCTATTGGACCTGCCGGGCGCTAGGCCGTTTCCTCGGGAATGTCCTCATCACCCGCGAAGAGGTTCAGGGGTCAATGGAAGGACGGCTGTTTGTGGATGCTACATCAAAGCTGACCGATTGGGTTTGGGAGCACCGGGACAGTTTGGGGCGGCGCTACACCAGCGAGATGGCGCGGAGACTGGATCGGGAGACCGAATACAAAGCAAACTGACCGTTTTGCTCCCCGACTGGAGCTTGAGACGGGCCGCCCGCCGTTTAACGATCCGGTTTTATGACCACCCGCAATACTTTCATCGTCGGCATTGGAGAGTGTCGCCGAACGTGAGGTATAAGAAGAGCCCCGTAGGCAAATCGAGACGAGTTTCGGTTCCCCCAGTGCAGCCGATCCAGATTTAGGATCATACGCACGCCTAGGCGATTCCTTCTGCATCAGCTCCAACGCTAAAATAGCCCTGTTTCCAAACGAATACCAACCAACCAGCAAATAGCGCCACTAAAATAATGCCCCCTGCGACGAACCAACCGCGACCGGCCATGGGTGTGCCGGATGCATCGAGAACATCTCCTCGGATGCCACGCACCAAAAGCCGCACGCCAATGAGCGCACAAAGGCCAAACACGATAAACCCGCCGCTGATCGCTTCGCCTATCTGCAACCGATCCATGGTCAATGTGATCTGAGCCTAAAGGTCAGGCTGATGCGCGCCGAGCCAATGGCGATCGACTGGAACGGAGGCGCTCACTCGGCGTTCCCTCCAGCTGCTGGTCCGACGCCGTTCGGTGTCTCCGATGGTGAAACTGCGAATTGATGGCCTTTGATCTCCCTCTCCAGTGGACGTCGCCTGTTCAGTTCGTAGATAGCAATGCTGCAAGAGACCGCAGCGTTCAGACATCCCACCGGGCCAAATTGCGGAATGGTCACCACATGCGAACACCTCTGCAAGAACTGTTCGGACAACCCGCCCGCTTCATGTCCAACAACGATCGCGGGACGCTCGGGGAATTGGAAAGACGGCAGTAAAGCCGACGATTTGGCGATCTCAATGGCGACTGGCGTGAATCGTTCAGCTCGGCACCACTCGAAAAAAGAATTTTCGTCGGGCAAGTAAACAATATCGCTTACCTTCTCCAATCTTCTCGAAAAGGATTGGGAGCGCTTCTTAAAGCGCCACGGCTCCGGCCCGATCATAACGAAACTCCCTCCGCCAAATGCGACATGGGTGCGAAGAATGATGCCCGTGTTCTCCGGACTCTTCAAATTATCGACAACGGTGGCGAACATTTTACCTCGACCGAATGAACTCACCGACGCAGGGACCAGATGCCATTGCATTGAAACCCGAAGCGCAGGCCCGGCGTTCGGCGCAGTTGTATGTTATCCGGTAGAAACTTCATTGTCCGACTCCCATTCCACTTCGGTCTTTTCGTCGTTGAACATTCCAACATCCATGCAGCGTAACCAGCAAGAACGTTCGCGCCCGTCGGGATCTCGAACTCGGACATGGTAAACCTCCCACCCTCTCGAAGCCTTCCAGGTAAACGGCCCTTTGGAAAGCGGGCAGAACTCGGACTCCAAAACCCGGAAACCGTGATCGTTGGCCCAGCGCTGAACCAGAAAAGGGCAACTCGAGTGACGCTCGTCGAGCAAGATCACGAGAAGAGCGAGAATCAAAGCGCCCGCGACGAGGATTAGTGTTCCCGAAATATTCACGATGTGCGTGGACGGCTAGCCACTCAAGATCACCGACAGCGGCGGCTAAAGCGAGACGATTGCGCGAACGGCGTTCGCGCCGCTGGGCGGTTCATCGCCGGTTCGGCTTTCCTTCCTCAAAACGTGATTGGACGAACATTTTGCAGCGCCACCTCAACGACATCTTGGAAGCGCGAAACGAACGCTTGAACTTCTGTGTCGCCGCGGATCGTGCGACTGACCTCGGCCAACTCCTCGCCCACCCGCAGCACTTCCTCGGGCCTCAGCTCGTCACCCGCATGTGACCCGGAATAGAGCACCTTCTCCAGAAGCACGGTGGCAGTTGGGACGCTTCGCGAAATGGTGTCCGACAGGTAGGCAATCTGCGCGATGTTCCCGAGCCGCACCGAAGCAATCCGGTGGGCTTCTTCGTCGTCGCGGAACACTGATGCATCTAAGCCCATAAGCGTCTGGCCGAACGGTGCGGCTGAGGAACGCCGAGCCAGTGATGACCATCTGGAATAAAGGCGTTCACTCGGCGATTCCTCCAGTCACTCGTTCGGCTTTGATTGTGATCTGGTATCGCCTGCACGGCAGCCCATAGGGCTTCGTTGAGAGATCCCGTCCCGACAGCTCCCGCGTCGCGCAATCTGAGAACTTCGTCATGATGATAACCTCGTTCTGCCCCTCTCTGGGGTAACCTATCTCGAGGTCGAATCGGGGCCCTTCCGATCCAGGATAATCCAGGGCCGATTGGGCACTCGCACCCATGACGATGTCCGCCTGCAAAAGCACGACTCCCAGCTCGCGGGTCCAACGGGCATGACCACCGGTGCATCGGATGGTGAACTTTTGCCTCCCAGGGGCTTTGCCTTGCACCCCAACGACCAAAATGTGCGGTATGCAGATCATCTAGCCGAGCGAGGAAACTCACCGGCACCGGGCCGAGGTTGCTCCGATTCAAACCGGAGCGCAATCCCGGCGTTCGGTGAAGGGACCTCGTTAGTCATCAGCAATTCAGAGGTTACCACCGTTGCCCTCCCTCGACCATGGAACTTGTTTCCATTCCTTGCCCCAGGCCGCTGCGTCGCCAGCTTCGCTCAGGTCGCATATGTCGGCTTGCGTCCTTATTGCGACTTCGATCTTTGACATGCATTCGGCGATTGATTCGCTCACTCGCGGACCATCCGAGAAGCACGCCAGACAGAACGCCGGCGCGGGAACCGAGACGGAACGGCCATAGAGCGTCTTTACCGTCATTTCTGTTCCGGTCTTGAAGCTGGCTAAGATGCACCAAGTGGGCTCGTTGCCGCGCTTTGTGTAAACGATTTCGCACGGTTGGGTAGCGCTGGCGAGACCGACTCGGGTTTTGAACCAGATCACCTCGTCGGCC
>DASZZA010000672.1:0-9693 GCA_035545135.1 Lacipirellulaceae bacterium
GAGCAGCCTCGCCGCCAATCGCCTCGGCGACGATGCGAATATCAGTGCCTTCGAGCAGCGTTCGCAGACCGGCACGCACGACTTCATGGTCGTCTGCGATCAACAAATCAATTGCCATAGGTGCATCCAACTCCAGTAGTACCGCGCGAATGTGTCACGAATGTGAACCGATGCTTATCGGCCGACACTCGTAGAGATACCGTCCGCTAATTGGGAGCAACGTCCTAAAAACGGTTTTTGCTAACCGTTTGTTAGGCGCCAAAAACGTCCGATTAACCCGCCAATCCATCCGTGGATGGATGTTGCTCTGACATAAAGATAATGCCAACAGCATCGGTTCAGTCGGCGAGGATGAATAATGAAAACATCCGTGCCTACTTATACTTTACTCCAGACAATTGACACAGACAGTAATGGGGTAACTGGTTTTTACCTGATTTGGGGATAGTACCCAGTTGTATTACCTCCATTGGTGGGGGGAACCCGCAACCAAGATGAGGTTGTCATTACGACTGTGTACTTGTGACTTGCATCGAGATCCGTCAACGCTTTTGAGGTGAATAGCATTCCCTTTTATGCCATCGCTTCGGTCCGCGAGAATTCGCATCGCACGAGCTGCGGTTCAAAAAGGAGCGAAACCGTTTGTGCCAATTCGTTCATGCTGGTCGCATACTGCGCACGCCGTCTCCATTGGGTTATTAGCCGTACTTGCCCCTCGGCTTTGCTCGATCAAGTGTCAGGAACCCATTTGCTCGGTCAGCAAACGCATTACAGATCAATACAGATCGGGTCCCTCACTCCTTCTGGGAACAGCAATTCACTTCAACCGACATCACGTTCTGAGAATAGGAAATTGATATCCCAATTGCTGATGACCCGGTTGCCGGCACGGCCGGCCACGCCGCGCCGGTGTGCTAGCAACCACTCTGTCAAGCTTGAAAACACGCAACAATTTGCAACTTGGATGCGATTATTACTACGTCGCCGGATGTCCAATGTCGCCTAGAATCCGCACTTTGTACGATGTCGTTGCACTCAGCTTTACAACCGCGTCTGTTCGCCGCATACTCACACCCCTGACTCGCACTTCTGCGAACGCTTCGTCATCTTCTCTGAAAGAGGAATGCTACGTATGACGCTACTCTCGATGAACGAGATAACGACTTATCGGTGGTCGTTGGTACAGGACGTCGAAAATTATCGAGAGGCCGGGTACAGCGGAATCGGAATGTGGCGGCATAAGATCGCCGATGAAAATGAAGATCATGTGATCGACTTACTGACCACGAGTGGATTGAGCGTGACTAGCTTGTCGTGGGCGGGCGGTTTTACCGGAAGCGACGGCCGTGGGCTGAATGAGAGTATCGAAGACGCGGTGGAAGCCGTTCGTTTGGCTGCGGCGATCATGGCGCGTTGCTTGGTGATTTATTCGGGCGGCCGCAATAATCACACGTTTCGTCACGCGGGTCGGCTACTACGCACCGCTTTGGAAGAGTTGCTGCCTCTTGCCGAGACGTGGGATGTGCCGCTAGCGATCGAGCCCATGCACGCCGCGTGTGCAACCGATTGGACGTTCTTGACCAGCCTCGAGTCGGCGATTGGCTTAGTTGAGGAATTCGACAGTCCTTATTTGAAGATTGCATACGACACATATCATTTCCCACTTGGGATTCGACGCAGGTACCTTCTTTCCCATCTCGCACCCTATTTGGGCGTCGTGTTCCTCAGCGACCGCGTGCAGCCGGCAAGTGTGGAACAGGAGCGATGTCAACTTGGCCAGGGGCGGCTGCCGTTGGTTGAAATCGTTTCGGCGCTTCAAGAAGCCGGATATGCGGGCGCGTACGATGTGAAGCTAATGGGGCCGGATATCGAAACGTGCGACTATTGGACGTTGCTCGAGCAATCGCATCTCGCTTTCAACGAACTTGTTCCGGCCGCCGTACATCGTTCGCTCGCATGACCGGTTCGACGCTACTCCGCGTGAACGCCGAAATTGCGATCCCGCGTCGCGAGATTCGGTTTTCGTTCGTTCGCAGCTCCGGACCCGGCGGCCAGAACGTCAACAAAGTGGCGTCCAAGGCCGTGCTGCGTTGGCCTATTGCCACGTCGCGTTCCGTTCCCAGCGAGCTGCGTGCGCGACTGATTGCTCGCCTTGCACGGCGGATCAATGACCGCGGTGAGCTCGTGCTGGCCAGCCAACGGTTCCGCGATCAGGCAAAAAACGTCGAGGACGCGCTTCAGAAGCTGTGCGACCTGGTGGCATCCGCAGCGAAGATGCCAAAAAAGCGGAAAAAGACCCGCGCGCCAAAGGCTGTTCGCGAAGCCCGTCTGCGTCAAAAGAGGCAAACAGGTGAAAGGAAGCAGTCTCGCCGACCGCCCACTGCAACTGAACACGACTAATCGGCAGTTGGAGCAATCGAACCGACTCTTGTAGAATTCAAAGCTGGTACAATACTTGCGGCGCCCTTACAGTTTCGGCCCAATCGGGTGGCGATTTTTACCAGATGAAATATCGGCCCGGATGCGATATATTCATGTTATCTCTTCGTGGGGATATCGATCATCGCTAAATAGATTCGTCATTCAGCGATATCTCCAGCATTGCTCTTTCGATAGTAAACACTGCCCCACATCGTTCGTCATATGGAAGGACGTAGTATGTCCACAGTTCAGAATTCGACAGGTTCAACCGCGTGCATGGAGCATCAGGTCTTTGAGCACATCAAGCAGGCATTGTTAGTGACGCTCAACTGGCAAGCCCCGGCAGTGAGCATGCCGCGGAAACTTTCCAGCTTGCAATTTACGATTAAGTCTTTTCAGCGCCATTTCGATCGTGTCGTCTCAATCGAAGAAGAAGGCGGTTACATGGACGGCGTTGCCGACGCGAAGCCCTACATGTATGAGCGCATCCAGCAGCTTGCGCGCGATCATGGTCGTTTTCGCGAGCGGCTACGCAAGCTAATCCCGCAGCTAAATGGCATCAGGGAATGGGAGGAACCTCGATTCGACCAGATGTGCCACGAGTTGCGGCTACTAATTACGGACATCGACCGGCACAATCAGCAAGAGATCGAGCTGCTGCAAGACTCCTTACTCGTCGAAGATGGCGGCGAAGGTTAGCCTGACCTACACGTGTTCTACGGATGCGTCGGCGCCCTAATTGCCGGCACTGCAAGTCGGGTGCGGCAAGGTCGCGCCGGCATAGATTTGACCAAGCGGGTGTGCGCTTTTTGCAATTTCTTGTGTAACTGTTCACTAGCAGCAGTGTACAGGAATCCAGCTGGCAATCATCGCTAACTTCTTCGCTTCCCAGCGCTTGCGAGTCGCTCCAAACTTTTCGCCGCACCTTGGCACACCGCGTGCGTAACTATGCTGCAGGGCCGGCCATACAGGCGGACCGCGATCCAGCCTGTTTTCGCAGGCAACGCTTGCTCGGGACGGCGTTTTTACGGTTTTGCGGATGGGACGTTTCTATTCACCAACCAAGGGAGTGTTTTATGTTGGTCTTAACACGGAAGTATCAGGAAAAGATTCGGATTGGCGACAACATCACGATCACGGTCTTGCGAGCCAAGGGCAAAGCAGTTCGACTTGGCATCGAGGCTCCAGCCGATGTGCCGGTGATTCGCGGTGAATTGGCCTTCGAGCGCGATTCGAAGCGAGAAGGCGATGGTGAGATGATTTCCACCGTCTCGTTCAGCAGCTCTGATCCCCGCAAGCGAAGCACTTGCGCCGGCGGTAAGACGACGCCCAATGAGTGGGCAACCGACTCGCGACCAGATGCGGTCGCATGCGCGACTACTCGCAAATACGAGCCCAAAGTGGGCCTGAGTCGCGTGCCCAGGAGCAAGGTGGCGAATCTGCTGCCGAAGCTAGTTTCCGGCCAGGCGCCACTACGTGCAATGATGGAAAAAGGCGCCGACCGGTAACCAACGATGTCGTGGGGCAGGCTTGTAGGTTGCCGAAACACGTGAACTCTTTACGGTTAGCTTACCCGCGCCAGACAATATTTGTGTTCTCTGGCTAGCAGTGGCGGGCAGACACGAATGTTTGACCCGCCGGCTACCGTTGAGGTGTCGCGTTCTGCGGTGGGGCCTCGTTGCGCTGGGCCACTTGTGGCTCGCTGTATGAATCGGGAAAATTTCGCAACTCGGCAATCTGCTCAAATAAGATTCGCCGCACTTCGAGAATGCTCTCAGGATTGCGGTGGACGTCGCTATGATCGGCCGGCACCACAATTTGCGAACGCAACTGGGGAGTATTGTCGAGCCGCGCGCTGGCCAGTGGTACGACGCCATCGCCATCGCCCACGATGTATTTTCGCCAGCCTGGGTTCGGGTCGTGACCGACGATGTTGTGGTACGAAACCCATGGACCGGGCGTCGCAGCCAGTAGTGGCGCGAGCAGCGGCGAGTGGGGCGACAGCGAGTCGATGCTCGTCTTGGTCTCGATTGGTGCATTGGGCCGGAAGAAGTGGTGGTTCTGTGTCAGCAATTGGTCGTGTCCCTCAAGTATCTTGCGTGGGAACTTGATTACTTCGTCGGCCGCCCAGCGCGTCAAATCGTTGGAAAATGGGCTGCCACGGTACGGCGTGGCTAGCGTGATGACACGACGAATCGATGGGTTCGGCCGGAAGAAATAGGTTGTCGCCAGCGCGCGGACTGTCTCCGGGTCCGCCTTCAACTCGGAAAACCGATGATCGCTGTTGGCTTTCCAGAAGGCATCGGCGCTTTCAACCGTCTGCAGCTTGGCGATTAGGCCGCCCATGCTGTGAGCGACGAGCACCATTTCATCGAGCGCCGGGTATTGCCGCATCGGGTCGACGTCGCGCCGCATCGTCGCCAGGTCTTCGCGCATCTGCGTGGCGCTTACCCAGAACGGCTGGCCGGTAGGATAAAGATAGAACCAGAACTGGTAGCTCTGCCGGACCTGCGGATCGCTCCGTAAATCGTTGTACATTTCCATCCAGGTGATCGGGCTCGACCACAGGCCGTGCACCATTACGACCGGCATTTTCTGCGGGTCGAACGGCTCCAACATGTAGAGGCCTTGCAACTTTTTGACCGCGCCCGGATGCAGCAACCCAACTGTCGAGGTATCGTGATCGCGGAACTGCGGCTGGTTGAGGAAGTACGCGAGCGGCGTACTGAGGTCTGCCTCCAGGGGTACACCGCGGTTCGCGACTTCGATCGTTTGCCGGTCTAGCGGATCGTACAGTTCCAGCACAAAGTGCGGCGCCGCGGGATCGGTGACGAGTGGCTCATCCGACCCGCGTTGGGCAGACATTCCTGTCTTCCCCCGTCGCGGAGTGCGGCTGGCAGATAGGAATGTCTGCCCAACGGATTCTCCTGGCGATTCCACGCGTAGGAATGCCGTAATCGGGAAGCAAATATTGGGCGGGTAGAATTTTTCGGCCGCATCATCCCCTCGGTGGCCGCGGCGCACGGCGATGAGTGGCACGCCCAGGCCATAGGTGTGGTAGTGGTTTTGCAGGCCGACGACCTGATAGTCGCTGACGAATTCCAAGTGATCGATGTCCTCGGCACGCCAGCCCGTGCTGTGCATCGTCACTTCGAAGGAACACGTGTTATTTGCCGTCGTGACGGTTCGCGAGAGCCCGGGATGTAGCTCGCCTTCTTCCCGCACCAGCCGCAGCATGCTTTCGAGCGATTGATTATATAAATCCGACGCGCCACGAAATTGCGGGTCGTACGGATTGAGCGTGAGCGCTTCGTTACCACCCGCAACATCGCTGTTGTATCCGAACAAATAACGATAAGCGTGGATCAGCGCAGTGCTATAGAACGGCAGCGCCCGCTTGTGATGGAGTTTTTCAATTTGCGTCGCCGTGATGTAGGCGACCTCGGCCATCGCGTATTCGTTTTCCCGATCGGGCTCGCGGCGCTGGATATCTTCCAAACGAGAGAGAAGCGCGGCCCGGTCGCCGTGGAGATCGCCATCGAGGTCGTAGCGACGCAGGAGCTGCATCGTGCGCTCAGTCGGCTTTGGACCCCCGCGCGACAACAAGTCGAGCGTGCCGGCGAGCGGATTGTGCGGCGTGTCGCGGACTTTCACCCATTCCGAGCTGGTCGCGCAGCCGCTAACGATCGTCGCCGCAAGGCAGACAATCGCCGCAATTCGACGCAGCGGAGTGGGCGGCTTTTTAACGATATGCGTGCGCACGGGCGACGGGCGCCTGCTCGAAGTTGTACACATTCGGCGCGCGACCGACCGGGTAATGAAGTCGAGGCGAAAGAGTCCGAAGAGCACCGCCAACAGCGGTGGGCGGAAGGATAACGAATCGCGGCGCGGGCATCAATGCGGAAGCACCGCTGGCATGTTCGTCTGGGTGGCGATTAAAGCCGGAGCAGCGGCGCCTTCACACGCCGCCATAAAAACCCAAGCCGCCGTCGCTGCAACACTTGCAGGTGATTCGGCGGCTTGGTGTGGGCAGATCCAATTGAACGCTAGCTCGAATGATGTCGCGAATCGAATGATTCCGTCGTCTATCACGCTAACTGACGCAATGGGGTTCAATTCGGGCTGCCGACAGGTTACGAATCGCCGTCATGTCGGCTGGCGAAACGATCGGCTCCTCACGTTCGTCTCGTGTTGGCTGGGGGGGCCGGAACTCCCGCGCCGGTCCTTCCAATTCGCCGCGTAAAATCCGAACGTCGCGCGGCGCCTCGAGCGCTATCGTCACTCGATTGCCCGCGATCCGGCGGATCTCCAACACAATGTTATCCCCTACGTGAATCCGTTCCCCAACCTTTCGACTGAGCACCAACATGACCTGTAAACTCCTTTTGTCCTTGCTCGAACAGCGTTTGGCCGCCGGCTGTTGCCAGCGGGCATGCGGTCGCGCGTTGCGACTAACGCACTTTGGGAGCAAGGGGCATGCCGGTTCGGTCCTCGTCGAACGAGAATAATCTGCTTGCGCTGGTTTTTGGCGGAATTGTCCACGATTTCTGCATAACGCGATCATGCGAGCGGTGCATTCGCAGATGCGTTCGACGCCGGAATCGCACCTGTCCTTATCTCGTTTCGAGACGGGCGTCCAAAATTGAGACCACGCCAAGTCAATACGCGAATGGGTCGGGTCTCGATCGAAATCCGTTCCCGATCGGCATTTATTTAGGCGAATTGTAGCGGGGCTGCGATACGGACGTCGCATCCGTCGGCTGCAAGTATACCGACGTGGTCGCTGGCAGTTTCTTCGGATCCGTGTTCGATGCGAGTCCTGGTGGAGGTGCCGCGGCTGACGGGGTTGGTTGCGGCTTGGCGGCGGTCTGCACTGCGGCAGGCCCTGCGGCAGCAGGAGCGGCGGGAGTCGCAGGCTTCGGCGTCGTAGCTGGCGCGGGTTCTTGATGTGCCGCTTGGACCACCTTCTGATCAGCGGCCGGCGCTTGTTTTGCGAATTGTTGCGGCGGTGTGAATAGCTTTTGACGAGCTAAGTCGACTGTCGGAAGTCGGCGCGCACCGGCTTTCGTGTCTGAACCTTCGCCGTGGATCGAATTTCCGGCGAACTCGGTGGCATGGTAAATCGTTCCACGCTGGAATGGCCCGGCGCCCAGTATCCACACGTTGTTCGCCGAGCTCTCCTGCTCCACGAGACCGGATTGCCAAACCGGCGCGCCCGTTTCACGGTGGTACGCAAAAATGGCAATCTTGGCGACGCCGCGCTGATCCTTTCGTTTGGCGATTGGGATCTCTGGGATCACGGCCGGAACCGGCTGCACCAATGGAATCTGCGGCACGTTGATCGAAGGCAAGCCGAACAACAAATCGTTGCTATCGGTACCGATGGCGCCCGAGCGAGCCTCGACAACGAATTCGGCATCCTCGCGCTTCTCGCGTATTTTGCAGCCGTTATCCAGGAGGTACTGCCGCAACGTGCTAATGAGGTAATTCTTGTCAACCGATTCGGCGAGTTTCGAGTCGTCGAGAAATACCGTCTGGCCCGCCAACGCCCGCACGTCCATGGTCTGCACCGCGCGGTCGATCGCATCCGAAATCAGCAGTTGCTCGGTGGCGGTGCGAGCGGTGTCGCTCGACCGCGTCGTTCCGCACCCCGGCAGCGACAACGCCACGGCGGCAAAGATCGCAGCGATCCGATATGATGGGTGGAGCCATTGCATAGGCGCGGAATGGCGTTGGAGGGACGGGCTTCTGAAAGACACGCAAGCGTGCGTGCTATCATATCCGCAGTTGCGGGGGCGCGATTATAGCGGACTCGACGATCGCCCCAAGAGCAGTCCGTTTTTAAGGACCGCGGAAAAGATGGCTCCGCAGCACAGCGAAGCATGCTGCTGTCACGCGCTTCGTCTGACGCGTTCTTGGGATTGGAGTGCCACGGGCGCTGCCAGTGCGCGTTGAGGAATCCGGATGATTGCACTGGCGGAGCCGGCGGCACCCCGGTGCCCTTGACCTCACCGTGCCCGCCGATAGAGACGATAGTCGGATCGGCTCCAATATCTGGCAGACGTCCACCTCGATCTGGGATTATCGCACTTTCGGTTGGAATGGGTCGCTGCCGTGGCTGGCGGTTTGCTTTTCGGTCTTGTTGCCGATTAGCGTCGCATCGTCCTTGTAGAACCGCGTCGTTTCCTCGGATGCGAGCTTGATGTCCGAGTCGCGGCAAAGCACTTCGGCACGGAAGATATGCGTGCCCGGCTGAATGGCATGAGCGCGAATTCGCAGCACGACGTCGCGGCCCGCTGGCAATTCCTCAATCGTTTTGAACGACACACGCCCGTCGGCCATCGTATACATGGCGCCCTCGGCTTGTTCGGGTTCGATCCCTTCGGAGAACAGGCCGACTACGTTAACGTCTTTCGCCGCGCACGCACCCCGATTCTTGATGTGGATCTCGTACACCGCCTGGCTGCCCACCGCGACGGGCCCCTTGGGATCGATGACATCGAGCTTCAAGTCGGCCAGCGCAATTACATTGGTCGACGCGGTTTTGCTGTCGGTAAGATCGCCGGCCGCCGTTGCCGCCGTCACCTTGAGTTGGTTAGCACCGGGATTCTTGAGCACGCACTTCAGCTCCAGATAGGTGTCGTCGCCCGGCCGCAGCGTGCCGACCTGCCATACCACTTCGTGCTGTTTGGCGTCGAATCTCTGTCCCTCACTAGCGCTGGTAAACGCAGCGCCTTCCGGTAACGAAGTACGAACCGTAACCTCTTCCGCCGGTGCGGTGCCCGGATTGCGAACACGGAAGAAATAGGTGGCCGGCGTGCCGGCATACTTCTTCGCTGGTCCGCGCCAATCGACTTCCAACTCCGGCTTGCGGCAGAACACTTCCTTCGAGGCGTCGCAGGCGAGGCCGCCGTCGGCCGATGCGCTGGCTTTGATCATCATCTTGCCAGCTTCACGCGCCGTAAGCTCGATTTCAACCGTTTGGCTGGCGCCGGGCGGCAGGTCTCCCAACGTATGTGCGGGTGCCTCCTTATTCGCGCCATCTTTAGCTCCTGGTGGCAACAGGGCGATTCTCACATTGTCGGCAGGACCCGTGCCCGGATTACTGATCGTGAGCTTGAAAACTTGTGGCTTGTTAAAATACACCTCCTTCGGCCCGGCGATTTCCAGCTGCAACTTCGGTTCCTGTACTTGAACAATCGCCTGCGAACCGACAGGCGCGATCGTCCACGTTACACCCAATTCCAACGGTCGACCTTCGCGCGGCACCAC
>DASZZA010000673.1:0-7139 GCA_035545135.1 Lacipirellulaceae bacterium
CGGGCGGAATGACATAGAGATGATCGCGTTCTAGCGGCATTCCATCCGTCGCCTGCCGCACGGTCATCGACGTATGGCCGGACAGCAGGTCCACCATCATGCTTTCGTGGGTCGGATCGAGATGCTGGACAAGGATAAAGGCCATGCCAATGTGGGCTGGCAGTGCGCGCACGAGCTTGCGGCACGCATCAAGGCCACCCGCCGAGGCGCCTATTCCGACAACCGGGAAGTCCGTAGCGTCGCGAAGTTTGCCGCGCGCCGCCGGAGAGCGCCGGCTCGATCGCGGCCGGACCATTTTGGCCTGACGCGGACGGGTGCTTGGCACTCAACTGACCTCAAGGTGTCGCCGCCCAACGGCAATCCAACCCATCGAGCGCGACGAAGACCGCGCTTGGCGGCAAGCCCTACTGAGCTATTGCAAAGTTGAGCACGAGGACACCCCGGGTTCTGTATAATATTGCTCACTCTCAAACCCGTGATGCGATCGTTTGGCTGCGCGTAAAGCGCGGTCTGATCGCGTCACATCTCTGTCGCCCAGGCGCACTTCCCCCGGTCGTCACTGGCCGGGGTTCGGCGGGGGCGCCCTTGGGAAGACTGTGCCGGAGGCTGCCGCATGAGTGTTGTCGAGAGGCCCAGGCGGTTCATGGCTTACTACGATCCATTGGGCGGCCATCATGAAGATTATAAAGACAGCATAAATACACAAGCCGGCCCGAAGTTTGGTCATATCGCCGGCGCCCAACGACGTCCCGCGCGACGGGGTCCTAGGACTGGCTTCGCACGGCAAAAGCCCGATCAAACGAGCGGCAATCGTTCCGGGATCGGGCTGCATCAATGGCCAGTTAGGTAGTGTCGCAATCAACGACGCCAATCTCTGAGTCGCAGTCTCCCGCGGCAACCGAGCTAACTTGTCAGCCTCCTGCCAAGGATCGATATCCAATCGCGCCAGCGCTGACAGCACGCTGAGCGGCATGTCATTTCTGTCCTCACCGATCGGAGCGAACAGAAAGTCATCGAACTCGCGTCCAAGGACCGAAACTAAAGCAGAATGGGTCATCTCAACCGCCGAATTGCGTCGTTACCTTCGAACAACAAGTAGAACTTGCGCGGCGTTCCACGTGCTGATCGGAAACTACATGGCCGGGTTTGCCAACAGGTGTTTGAGCGCCGCCATCGCTTTGCCGAATCTGTCCCAATCCCCCTGCTTCATCGCCTTCTCGACATCCTCGAACTGTATTCTCGCCTGGTCAGCGTCCAACTGGCCGGGGGGCGCGGTAGCGCCGGGTGCTTGCGCTACACCTCCCTGCGTTGCGGCCGCTTGAGGTCGCTGCGTACCGAATAGGTCATGGATTGCCTCGTCGAGCGTCGGCTCCATGACGACCTTGTCGCCCGCAACCGCGATGACGCGCTTGAGCTGCGGAAAGTTCGTGCTTTCGGCTCTGAGGTACAACGGCACCACGTACAGGAAAGAGTTCTCAATCGGAGTAACTATTTCTTTCCCGCGAATGACTCGCGACCCTTGTTGGTTCCAGAGGGTGAGCTGCTGAGAAATGGTCGTGTTCTGGTCGATCATCGCCTCGATCTGGTTTGGTCCGTAGATGAGCTTTTCCTTCGGAAGCTCGTAAAAGAGCATCTTGCCGTACTCGGGAAAATCGGATCTGGCGGCCATCCAGGCAATCATGTTGTCCCGGTTTTGCGGCGTAAAGGGAGTCATGAGGAGATACTCAAGCTGGTCGCTTCCGGGAAGCTTCGCCAGGATGTAATAGGGCTCCATAGGCTGCGCCTGACCTGCATACTTTTCCATCGGAGCCGCCCACAGGTCCTCCCGGTTGTAGAAAACCTGAGGATCCGTCATGTGGAAGGTTCTGTACTGGTCGGCCTGGACGGCGAAGAGATCCTCCGGATAGCGCAAGTGCTTCTTGAGATCCGGGGACAGCTTGTTCAGGTCATTGAAGACACCGGGAAATGCCTGCCGATAGACGGCTAGGACGGGATCTTTGGGGTCCATAACGTAGAAGCGGACTGTTCCGTCGTACATGTCGACGACGACCTTCACGGAGTTGCGAATGTAATTGAGTCCGTTATAGGCGGCCGTGGACCCGGCTTCGATGCTTTCAGCGTCGGGGTCTTGGGCACCCCTCGTTCCGGCCCCCGAACTCGGCTCCAACGCAGTTTCGGACTGCGTTGTCCGCTCTGGATTTGCGTAGGGAAAGTAACTCGAGACCGTGTAAGCGTCCTGGATCCAGTACAGCCTACCCTCGCTCAATACCGCGTAGGGATCATTGTCGAGGCGCAAGAAGGGAGCAATCTGCGCCACGCGCTCGCGAACGTCCCTATAGATTTGAATTCGGCTCCCGGGCTTGAGATAGGAGGTCAATAGAATGTTGACGTCAGCTTTGGTCCAGGCGAATAAGAATTTCTTCCAATAGCTGTCCAACGGGATCCCACCTTTTCCGCTGTAGCTGGTGTAGACGTTGTCATTGCCCTTCGGGTAGTCGAACTCTTTGATGCTGGTGTCGACGATTCGATATCCCGGCATCGATTGTCCGTAGTAGATGGCGGGTTGGCTTATGGTCAGGCCGAAGGCGGATTCGGCTGGGACGTTCTCCAGAGCGTATTGCGGAAATCCTCCCCCGACGGTCTTCGAGACGAAGTTCATGACTACGCCGTAGCCGTGGGTGAACTGTAGGTACTGGTTGACCCAAGTCTGTGCCTTCTCGGGGAGTTCCGGCGAGAGCTCGCGGGCGGAAAGCATGACCTGATGATAGCCGTCCGTCAGGTGATAGCGGTCGGTATCCACGTGATAGAACTGGTAGTAGAGGCGTATCGCCTGGGTCTGCTGATAGGTCTGCAGCAGCGGCCGCGCGTCCCATAGGCGGACGTTCTGGATCGTGTCTTGGTTCCTCGCGATCACCGCGGGGGTCAAATCTGCCAGCGCCGGATAGGACGTTTCCTTGATCCTATCAAGCTGGAAGGCTTCCCGCGTGAAATCGATGTAATTTTTCAGGTAGGGCGTCTCCAGTGCCAGCTCGCTCGGCTTCACAACAAATTTCTCAAAGACGAAAGGAGCCAACGCCACCCCGATGACCCACAGAGCCACGTACACCCCGGCTCCAACGGCCAACATCCTCAGGCGCGGGCGGAAGAAATTGAGCGCGAGCAGCGCACACGCCACGGCCGAAACGCCAACCATCATCCAGAGGGCGACCCGCGTCACATGATCGGCCGCATAGCCGGCGCCATAGACGACGCCCAAAGTGGAATAGACGAGCTCGTAGTGATCGAGGTAAAAACCCCATCCAAAATTGGCAACCAGAATAAAAAGAAGCACTGAAAGATGTGATGTGGCGTTACCGCCGATTGCGATCATTCCGCTTCCGCTTGTCCGCGGTAATCCCAAGAACAGGTAGGTCGAAAGAACGATCCCCAGCGTCAAGCTCGTCAGCAACGTCAGGCTGCTTTGCAACAGCTCATAGAAGGGCAGATGAAAGACATAGAACCCGACATCGACACCGAAGAGCGGATCGGAAACTCCGAAGGACGCGCCGTAGCGAAAGCGGAGGTAAGTATCCCATTCGGCGTAGAAACCCATCGCAAAAAACAAAGCGACGCCGGCGCTAATCAGCACAACGGCCGCCTTCAACAGTCTCGGAGACAACTCAATCCGTGTCTGCGCATTCGCGTCGGCTCCGGATAGAAAAGCGGTGCTCCATGGTTGACCGCGTCCGCGGAGGGCAATGTTATTTTTGGCAGCCTGGTGGAGATTGATCCACAAGTACAGAAAGGCGAACACGAAAGCCGAGCACAGCATCAGCCACTGAATCGACAGGAGCGTCCAGAAGATGCCGGTGTAGTCGAGTTGCCGCATCCACAGCCATTTTTCCAGATAATCGGCGATACCTGCCAGGACAGCAACGAGCAGGAACGCCGCAACAATCAGGGATCGCAACAGATGCCGGGAAGACCAACGCCCTGTGGTAGGGCCATCCGTTTCGTGCGCAGAAGATGTTCGTCGCTCGACGACCGCCGCGTTGTCATTCATCGTTCCACTCCCGATCTGCTGCCAGGTCGCGGGTTCGGATAAGGGGCTGATCCCATCAACGCTCAGGATTGCGGCCTCACGCCACAAACCGTAGTCGCCGGCGATCGTTCCTCAAAAGGATCGCCAGGAACAGGCTCGGAAACTACTCACGCCGCAGTGGGTCGGAAAGTAAACGAATTTTGCGCTGGCAGTGATGCGAACAAGGCTTCGGCGAGCGGCCAGCCGTCGTTCCCCGAACGTCTTGAGGCCTGTTTCGGTTACCGAAGGTCGAACTGACCGAACTCTCGGGTACATTTTGACGGCGCCATTTACATCTCTCGCAGATCGCCCTGCGCTGCGGATGTGCCGGCGGCGGTTGGTTTGCCCTTGAGTATCCATTCAAAACCTACGGCGATCATGGCGCCGATGATCGGGCCTGCAACGTAAATCCAGGTTGTTCTCAAGTCGCCGCGGATCAGATCGGGGGCGAATGAGCGGACCGGATTCATTGAGGCCCCGCTGATCGGCGCCGCCCAAAGCCCAGCAAGCGCAATATAACCGCCGATTGCGAGTGCTCCGTTGGAGCCGACGTTTCGTGCGCCGGAGGCAGTGCCGAGAATTGTGCTAACCAGGCCGGCCGTTAATAGCACTTCCATGATGAGCGCTTTGAAATCGCTGATGCCCAGGCCGGGTGTGGTAGCGCCGAGTAGTCCAACAGTGCCGAACATCCCATATAGGAAACAAGCTGCAGCGATGCCGCCGACGAACTGTGCAACGATATACCCCGGCACGCGATTCCATGGAAAATTGCGGCGAACCGCAAACGCCAACGTGACCGCAGGATTTAGGTGGGCTCCGCCGACAGCGCCCATGAAGTAGATGATGGCCATGACCATCATGCCCGGCGCTGCGACCTTCATACTCAGCGTAATTGTTCCGCCGCTCATCGCACCTACAACCCCGGCGCCAGCGGCGACGACGACGAGCAGGAATGTGCCCCAGGCTTCTGAGAAAAGCCGACGCCATTCATGGGCGGGTTCCAAAAAATCCGGCGAAGCCGAGGCATGGAGCATACGCTGCTTCGGCGTCGATCCGGATGGCCCATACTGCGTTGGTGTCATAATTAATCCGCCCTGCTTAGACAATGTTGCAAGGGATCATGGCATCCTCGTCACATTTATAGACCGCGCAGAGCCGGTGATAACCGTCGCCGATAATCAATTTGCCGTTTGCTTTGTCTCACCGAAAATCCCGCGCACTGTTGGCTCCGGTCGAAAATCAGGGAACCAATACGTATCCCAAAGCCGCCGAATTCGCTTCGTTGCTCGTGCCATCCGCAACTGATGACAAATTCCAGGCCCGACCGTAATCCAAAATATCCACGTAAATCGTGGCTTTGTCGTGCGGTCAGCCCCGAAACTCACCCTCTCGATTCCGCGAAGACCCGTAGTTTTTTGAAACGAAGCCTAACTCGGCTGCGCGAGATCATCGACTTGGCGTCGGGCGGAAGCGAACGCGTCTTTGACCGCCACCTCAATATGTTCGGACCCGTCCTCAGACGGCGCGTGATTGACAATGACGGTTTCGTGCGGTGGAATTGTAAGCGAGATGTGGACATGGAAGCCGCTGCCGTGACGGTGTTTGTGGCTAGGTGCGATCACAGCCACGCGGCATCCAATGATGTGGCTATTGTGCTTTTCCAGCCGCTCGACTTCACGTTCGATCGTAGAGCGCGCAACGTTTGACGGTTCGAGCCCTTCAAAGGTTACTTGCAACGGGATTTGCATGACAGTCTTTCAGCAGCCGATAATCTTTGACGACATTTCGCCAGGGAAACAAACCAACTCTAGTTGGAAGATGCAGGCGGGATATTTTGCGTCCAATAAGGCTGAACGCCGAAACGCTGGTACAGCGTCGCTAACTGAGCGGCGCTGACGCGCGACGGAAGCGTTCCCCGTTCGACATGCAAAGCGGGTCCGCGCTTGAGAATCTGCGCGTTGACGGTCAATCGATAACTGTTGCGATAGGATGAGATCGAGAGCGCTTCGATGGGAGCCACGTACAGATTCTCGTCCATTCCGAGAAATCCACCATGCGAAACCAGGATGTAAGCAACGTGGCCCCGGTTCACATCGATCATAGTCTCATCGAACTCGCCGATGTCCTGACCCTTCAAGTCATAGATGTCGGAGTCGTGCATCGCGGCGGTCGAAGTTGTTGTCAGCGCTTCGAGCTTCGCGATGACGCCATCTTCCGCGAAAACCAGTGCGCTGGAAGCGGCCGGCTGATCCCTTTGGGTCGTGCTTGGCGGCTTCGGCCCTTTTTGATTGGCCAAGTCAATCTGCCGATCACGAGCTCCAAGGTCAAACTGCCTGTCTTTTCCCGCCCCCTCGATTCGGTTGTCAGAACCCATTTGGTAAGACCCGGCAAAGTCGGCACCGTAATATCCATACATGCGATCCCGCATTCCCGGTCTGCTGAGCTCGAACATGAGGCGCGGGTCGATGCGGGGCGCCTTTGCTAACTTGTCGACACTGAACTGTGTGGTAATCGGTCCGGTCGTGGTCGTAGGCGAATCGAGCGCCGCCCACGGTGCGGCGATCAGTTGGTTGTCGGCATTGAGCGAACTGGCCGGAGTGATCATGACAAATTCCACGACCCCGGTCTTGGTATCGATTACAAGCGAACTGATCTTGCCAGCGTCAATGCCCTGAGCGTCTTTCAGGTCACGACCGACAATCTGACTCGTCGGCATGACATTGATCACGACGTGGTCCAGCCGTTTTTGGCCGGTATCCCCGGCTGCGGAGCCATTCGCCCCGAGAGTATCAGCGCCGCTGGCGGCCCACCCCACGGGACTGGCGAGCACCAGCGCCATGGCCGTTGACGCAATGACAAGTTTCATCGGTTTCACCCATGTGTTCGGTTCGGCTGGAAACTGCTAACCGCGCAGACTTGATCGACATTGACTCTCTGGCCCAGGCTACTGCGAGGACTCTCTGGCCCAGGCTACTGCGAGGTCGCAGAAAGCCGATGCGCCGGCCGCCGCTGCCACCGTGACAAACAAGCAGCTTCAAGCGATCTGCACGGCAAATCGCGAATGCCCAACCTGCAAGCG
>DASZZA010000674.1:0-2589 GCA_035545135.1 Lacipirellulaceae bacterium
AGGAGGCCCTCAGCGATTTGGGTTCGAGGCTGTTCCTCCGGATCCGCGAGAACTTGGGATTGGCTTACTATGTCGGAGCTCAGAACTCGCTGGGCTTGGAACCTGGCTACTTCGCCTTTTACGCCGGCACCTCTCCGGAAAAAGCCGATCTGGTCGAGTTCGAATTGCTCAAGGAAGCCGAGTCGTTGCGCGTGGGTGGCTTGACCGAGACCGAACTCAAGCGCGCCAAAGCCAAAGTGGTCGGTCAAAAGAAAATCGCGCGGCAGGATTTAGGCGCTTTCGCGATGACCACGGCTCTCGACGAGTTGTACGGCTTGGGTTACGCGCACTGCGACTCGGAGGACGTCGAATACGAGGAGATTTCCTTGGAAGCCATTCGACGGGTAGCCGCGAAGTACTTGAACCCGGACGCTTGTGTGATCGCACTGGTGCGACCGAAAGAAGGAACGAGTGGAGAGAGCGACGGGGGGAGCGAAGATTCCTGAAGACAGACCCGGCGGCCTCTCACCCCAGAGGCCGCCGAGTCGTCCATGCTAAACACCCCTATCAACCGCTTTTAACCTGCATCAGAATCGTCTCCAGGTAAATCAGGGGAGCATCGGAAAATTGAATAGAGGAAACCCTCATGTCTGACGCGTTCGAGGGCCTGATCAATCTCTCCCGTTGCGCCCTTGGGCTAAAGTCAAAGAAATAAAGTCGTTGCCTCAGAAAACTCGAATTCCGTCTTTAGAGAGTCCGAGGGCAGGCAGCCTGTTCTTTACACGCGACCCTTCCAACTAAAACTTTGGGACCTCGGACGGTCCTTCGGACGGTCCTCCGTCTGCAGTAGCCCCGAGTCCGGGCGGCACGGACGATCTTGAGCCCGGCTGTCCAGCGCGGTTGCTGCGCAAAGAAGGCGTGCCGCGCTCCTTTCCTCAAGGACCTTACCGGCGCGGGACCGGTCGCGGTCAGATTGCGAAAAAACAGCGCTTGACCCCGCCTCTGCGCGGCGATACTCTCCCTCCCCAATGATTCTAAATGTTGGACAGGTTCTGCTGGCGGTCGTCGTCGTAGCCGACGGGGCCGTGGCGGCTTGTCGCATTTAGAAGACAATTTCGACAAGAACCCACGGCCGAAACCGGTCGTGGGTTTTTTTATTTACTCGTGACCGGCGGCCAAACGAAATAGAGACCATGAGCACATCCAGTCAGATCGCAGAGACGAAACCCTCAGCAGGTGCGGAGCGGGCCGAGATCGGTCCTTCGATGCTCGGCAGTGAAATTCTCGTGGCTTGCCTCGAACGGGAAGGTGTGGAGGTCATTTTTGCCTACCCGGGCGGAGCGAGCATGGAAATTCACCAGGCCCTCACCCGGTCGAAAATCCGCACCATTCTGCCCCGACACGAGCAAGGAGGAGCGTTTGCCGCCGAAGGTTATGCCCGCGCGACTGGCAAGGTGGGGGTGTGCATGGCCACCAGCGGGCCGGGCGCGACCAACCTGGTGACGGGGATTGCGGACGCTTACATGGATTCGGTGCCAATGGTGGGCATCACTGGGCAGGTTTCGCAAGCGATGATCGGCAAGGGCGCGTTTCAGGAGACGGATATTTTCGGAATGACGCTGCCGGTGGTTAAGCACAGCTATCTGATCACTGATATAAACGACATCCCTCGGATCGTGAAAGAGGCGTTTTATATCGCCCGCACCGGCCGGCCTGGACCGGTGATGATCGATATTCCCAAGAACGTGCAGCAGGCTCGCACTCAGCCAGTCTTTCCGAAGGAAGTCCATTTGCGCGGTTACTCGCCCGACAAACGCGCCGATGATTTGGCCCTCAATGAGATCATCGGTTTGATCGAGAAGGCGGAACGGCCGCTGCTTTATGTGGGCGGAGGCATTATCAGCAGCGAGGCTGCTGGGGAACTGCGCCAGTTCGCGGAAGCGACCCAGATTCCGGTGACGACGACGCTGATGGGCTGCGGGGCTTTCCCGGAGGATCATCCACTCTCGTTGCGCTGGCTCGGGATGCACGGCGCGGCTTACGCCAACTGGGCGGTGAGCGGCGAGTTTGGCAAGAGCGGAGATCCGCAATCGATGGTGGCTCCGGGGGCGGACTTGCTGCTGGCGTTCGGCGTGCGCTTCGACGACCGGGTCACGGGCAAGGTGGATAAGTTCTGCGAGCACGGGACGATTGTGCATGTGGATATCGATGACTCCGAGATCAATAAGAATAAGCCGGCGCATCTGCCGGTGATCAGCGATGTCCGATATGCATTGACCAAGCTGAACGCCCTCGTCAAAGCCCGGCCGATTCAGAAGAAGTTCACCGCCTGGCACAAGCAACTGAATCATTGGAAAGAAAAGGCCCCCATCCATTACCGCGTCACAGAGGAGGTGCTCCGGTCCCAACACGTGCGCGAGTTCATGGACGGAGACGCGAGCCAGGTGATCCTGCCGCAGATGGCGATCGAAACCCTCTACGAACTGACTAAGGGCGAGGCGATCCTGACGACCGGGGTTGGTCAACACCAGATGTGGACCGGGCAGTTCTACAAGTTCAAGTTCCCGCGTCAGTTGCTGACCAGTGCCGGTTTAGGGGCGATGGGCTACG
>DASZZA010000675.1:0-2952 GCA_035545135.1 Lacipirellulaceae bacterium
TGCCGCAAAGGAAACACCGTAGCCGAGTTGCTTGGAGACGTCTTGGCTGACTCGGATGACAAGCGGAGACAGTTGGCGCAGGCGCGCTCGCGTCATTCGCGTCGCGGGACCGGTAATGCTAAACGCCGCCTTCACTTGCCCCGCATGGTCCCAAAGCGGCGCTGCAATGCAGCGGATGTGATTTTCGTACTCTTCAAGATCCGTGGCGTATCCCTGCCGCCGCACGCGGATGAGCTCCGCCTCGAGCTCCTGCAAAGACGAAATGCTGTTGGATGTACAACGTGTTAGCGGAATGCGCGGCATTATAGATTTCAGTTCCTCTTCCGTCGCGTACGCCAGCAACACCTTCCCTACGCCCGTGCAATGCAGCGGCACTGCCGCGCCCACTTGCGAAAAGATTCGCAAAGGTTCCAGCGATTCCAGTTTTTCCACGTAAACGGCCGTGAGATCCTGCCGAACGGTCAAATGCACGGTCTCGCGTGTGAGCCGATTGAGTTCTTGAAGGTACGGCAGGCTGATTCGGTGAACGTCGAGTCGATCCAATGCAGCTCGCCCCAGGCTTACGCACGACGGGCCTAATTGATACTTGCCTGTCGAATCCTCGCGCGTCAAATAGCCCGCAGCCTCCAGGTTCACCAAAAAACGATGGACCGTGCTCGCGTGGAGATTGGAAAGCCGCGCAATTTCACCTGCCGCAAGCGACCGCTGCGCTTCGCCTACGAGAGCAAGCAGTTTCAGTCCACGATGCAATGCCGTGATGTTATAGCGGGGTGGTTGGTGATCTTTCATGTTTTTGAGACCCGGCCTTCCAAAATGAAAATGCGCGCTGAGGATAAAGCGAAATCCGCCTCCACCACCCCCGCGTATGCTATCCCACGCAGTCTCAGAAAATCAAGCTTGTATATGGCCAAAATCGCGAAAACACCTTGACAAACTTTTGAAACTGGAGTTATCTCGCTTTCTGTTCGTACCTCCGATTTTTATACTGTGCGAACATTGTTTTTGCAGAATGAAACTTTTTCCGCCGGCGGCATGCCCGCTGGCATACGATGGTCACGGGCGCAAGAAAACAGGAAACAAAATGATGCAATTCTGCACTGGAAGGAAGGCTGGGTTGGCGAGAACTTTCGGACCTCTCGGCATTGCGCTGTGCGCCGTCTGCTTCATTCTCTCTGCTGCAATCGGTCAGGCGGCCTTTGAGACGGTCCCTCCTTCAGCCGCGAGGAATACGTCCAGAGAGGTAGGCCTTGCCAAGCCGATCGACGTATCCACTGCCGATCTTATGAAAGCGCCCGTGGGCTCAAACTGGGCTTCATACAATGGCGACTACACGGGACGTCGCTATAGCGCTCTAAACCAGATCAACACAACGAATGTGGGCCATTTAGCCGCGCAATGGGTATTCCACGTTACCAATAGCAATCGGCTCGAGATGACGCCCCAGGTCATCGACGGCATCATGTTCGTTACGGCCGCAAATGATTGTTACGCTCTCGACGCAACCACGGGCCGCTTAATCTGGCATTATTCTCGGCCAATCACCCAAGGTCTCATTGATGACGCTTCGAGCCATCACAACCGCGGAATAGCCATCTGGCACGATCGCCTGTTTATGGAGACCGACAACGCTCATCTGCTTTCCCTCGACGTGCGCTCTGGCAATCTCCTTTGGGACACAACCTACGCGAATACGACCAGTGCAAACTATGGCGCCACGAGCAGTCCTCTCGTCCTAAAAGATGAAGTCCTCGTCGGCACTTCCGGCGGAGATGATGGCGTGCGCGGTTTTCTCGCAGCCTTCGACGCCAAGACGGGCAAAGAGCTTTGGCGATTCTGGACGATCCCCGGACCCGGCGAGTTCGGCAACTCCAGTTGGCCGGGGGACATGTACCTGCACGGCGGTGGAACTACGTGGATGCCAGGCACCTACGACCCGACACTTAACACGCTCTACTGGGGAACAGGCAATCCTGCCCCAGACTTCTACGGCGAAGGCAGGCCTGGCGACGATCTTTACACCGACTCCGTGGTTGCACTCGATCCGGACACCGGAAAGCTGAAATGGTATTACCAGTTCACGCCTCACGACCTAAACGACTATGACTCGGTGGAAGTTCCGGTGCTGGTGGATACGATTTATAAGGGTCGGCCCAGAAAGTTGATAGTCGAGGCAAATCGAAATGGCTTTATCTACGTCCTCGATCGCACCAATGGAAAATTCCTCTCTGCCATTCCCTTCACCGACAACATCAATTGGGCTAAAGGCATCGACGCTGACGGCCATCCAATTAAGACCGGCATTATTCCCGGCCCGGACGGCACGAAAATTTGCCCTAGTTACGGGGGCGCAACAAACTGGTACTCCCCCACCTATAATCCAAAGATCGGTCTGTTCTATTTTCTCGGCAATAATGGTTGCAATGTCTTCGAAGCGAAGCCGCAGGACTACTCCTACGGCGTAACGTACTACGCCACCGGGACAAGGCGTGTTCCCGGCGAAATGCCTACCCGTTGGCTCTTCGGCTACGACCCCGTAAAGAACTCGATCGTTTGGCGCTATCCTCAGGTCGGTCGTGGCGGCCAATCGGGCGTGATGAGCACCGCGGGCGGGTTGCTGTTCTTTGGCGACGACGCGAACTCGCTCGAAGCCGTCGATGGGCGCACAGGCCGTCCTCTTTGGCACTTCAACACGGGACAAACCTTCACCGCTTCCCCCATGACGTACGCCGTTGAGGGCAAGCAATATGTCGCAATCGCGTCGGGCGATAATGTTTTTACGTTTGCTCTGCCGCAAACAGCACAACACCCAGCATCAGCGCATTAAGACCGAGTTCGATTTACAGAGGGAGGAAAAGAGTGTCTGACCTTTCCACGCGAAGAAAGTTTGTGCTTCGTTTTTCGTCTATGGCGGCCACCGTTGGTCTTGCCTGGACAGCTCTGCGGGCTCGAGTC
>DASZZA010000676.1:0-3501 GCA_035545135.1 Lacipirellulaceae bacterium
TCGAGCGCAACGACGTCGACCTCAAGGTGAAACTGGCCGGACTAGAAAAGGAGCAGGGCAGCGAAGCCAACCGGTTCGATGAACAACCGATGCCGCTCGAAAACCTCCGCGATCCGAAAAAAGCCCGTCAGCTCTTCGCCCAACTCGACCAAAACGACGACGGACAAATCGAGAAGAAAGAAGTGCCGGCCCCCCTGCAAAAACCGCTGGAGCGCTTCATGCGAATGGCCGACCGCAACGACGACGGCAAGCTCTCCGAGCAGGAGTTTCTCAATGGTGCGGAGCGGCTGTCCCGCTTCTTGTCCCGTCGCGATAAACAGGTGCGGCGTGAGCTGAAAGCAAGAAAGAACGCCTCCCGCGACTCGAAGGTCAGCAAATCGAATCCTGAGGACGGCAATACTTAACAGGCTCCTGAAACGCATTGTGCCCGGCGTCTGTGACCTCGAAATACGCCAAGAAATGCCCGCCTCACAGAGGTCAGCTACAGTTTGTCAACCGTTTGCGAAGCGGAAGGCTGCCGTCGTAGGATTGCCTTCGGACGATACAATAACGGCCCGCCGTTTCGCCTGACGCAAACACTTTTTGCGACTCCAGCCCCTGCCACCTGCTCCACGCTCCGCCGCGCGAACCGCGAACTGCGCCAGCATGTCTTGCGTAGTAGTAACAAACCGAACGAGTGCGGCCTCCCGTGGGGGAATCTGCCGCTTCAACGCTTTGTCGCGGTTTGGGTCACTCCAGAGGAGGCCACGATGTACCCGCTGCCGCCTGCCGCTAATCCCTTAATCGCAGGCTTCGACTGTCCCTGGTTGCCGCCGATCTGCTTCGGTGTGAAGCCCTATTTCGAGTTGTGTCAGTCGTTCGACCAGGCACTCAAAGAGCTGGAAGCCCGCTTCCCGTCGCACCGTCCAGTGCTGACGCTCTCCGCGCGCAATAAGCGACTCAAACGCCGGCCCAAATAGCGGCTCAACTGTCCCGCTCCGAGCGTCCCGACTATCATGGGTGCATGAAGGTCCTACTGGCGAGTCCACGTGGTTTTTGTGCCGGCGTCAACATGGCGATCGAGTCGCTCGACCTCGCCCTGGCGTCGCTCGAACCGCCGATTTACGTCTACCACGAGATCGTCCACAACAAATATGTGGTCGAGCACTTTCGCGGCCGCGGCGTGACATTCGTGGACGACCTGGCCGACGTCCCCTTTGGCGCCACGTTGCTCTTCTCCGCGCATGGCGTCTCGCCGGAAATTCGTCGAGTCGCTCGCGAACGAAAACTCCGCGCAATCGATGCCACCTGCCCACTGGTCACGAAGGTCCACCTCGAAGCCGTCAAGTACGCCAACGCCGGCTACACGATCCTGCTCATCGGCCACGAAGGCCACGATGAAGTCATTGGAACGATGGGCGAAGCACCTGAGGCAATCATCCTAATCGAAGCGCCCGAGGATGTGGCATCGCTCGAAGTCGCCGACGAGCAAAAAGTCGCTTACCTCACGCAAACAACACTGAGCGTCGACGATGCCAATCGGATCATCGAACGCCTTAAACAGCGATTTCCCCACATAGCCGCTCCGCCAAAAGACGACATCTGCTATGCCACACAAAATCGCCAGGAGGCGGTTTCAATCCTTGCGGCCGAAGCTGATCTCGCACTTGTCCTCGGAAGCCAAAACAGCTCCAACAGCCAGCGCCTGGCCGAACTGGCCCGCGAGCGCGGCATCGCGGCGCACCTCATCGATGGCCCCGCCGATTTAGACCCCGTATGGTTTCATAACGTCGAAACGGTTCTCGTCACCGCCGGCGCGAGTGCTCCGGAACAAGTCGTCGATCAATGCCTCCAATGGCTTCGCGATCGTTTCGCCGCGACGGTTGAACCACGCCCCATTCGCCAGGAAAGCGTCTCCTTCCCGCTGCCGCGCGAGCTACGAACCTTTGCGACAAGCGGCTGATTGGGTGCACTGCATCAACGCGAAACACTCGTCGGATTGGCGAAAAGCACTTGGATGTTATACTTGAGATGCGCCAGGGGATGAAAAAATGACCATTGAACAGATTCGAGAACTATACAACGCGGAGCCGTTTCAGCCGTTTGTTATTCATCTGGCTGATGGCAGACAAATCCCGGTGTTGCATCGCGAATTTATCTCGAGGGCTCCCAGCGGTCGAACGGTATACGTTAGTCAGCCGGACGATACATTCAATATCGTTGATTTGTTGCTGGTTACGGATTTGGAACTCAAAAAAAGGACATAATGGTGCATCGCGACGACGGAAGAAATGAGCGGTCATCGTGCGTCCATGTATTAGCTAACGATTGTAAGCGTCAATCAGCGGTTTGCATCCGCAATTCCTTCATCAAAAACGCCCAACGATCCGTCGCGTTCTCAATCTGCTTCTTCACCGGCGTGCCCGCGCCGTGACCAGCACGGTATTCAATCCGCAACAGAATCGGTGCGTCGCCCGCCTGAGCCCATTGCATCTTGGCCGCAAACTTGAAGCTGTGCATGGGCACCACGCGGTCGTCGGTATCGGCCGTCATGATCAGCGTCGGCGGATAGTGCGTTCCCTTCTTGATGTTGTGATACGGCGAATAGGCGAGCAGCGAATTGAACTCATCTTCCTTGGCAATGTTGCCGAGTTCGTCGCGCCAGAACTGGCCGGCCGTAAACTCGTGGAAACGGAGCATATCCATCACGCCCACCATCGGGATACACGCACCGAACAAATCGGGCCGTTGCACTTCGACCGCCCCCACCAGCAGCCCGCCGTTGCTGCCGCCCATGATCGCGAGTTTCTCGCGCGACGTGCGTCCTTCGCGAATCAGCCATTCGGCCGCCGCGATAAAGTCGTCGAACACGTTCTGCTTGTTCAGGTCCTTTCCCGCGAGGTGCCACGCCTCGCCGTACTCGCCGCCGCCCCGCATATTGGCCACCGCCAGTAGGCCGCCCATTTCCATCCAGTCTATGTACTCCGGACGAAACGCCGGCACCATGGAAATGCTGAAGCCGCCGTAGCCGTAAAGGAGCGTGGGTTGAGGGCCAGCCGGGATCGAAGTCCACCCGGCTCGCTTTTTGTACGCCAGGACCATTGGAATGCGCGTGCCGTCTTTGCTGCTGTAAAACACTTGCTCGACGGCAAAGTCGGCCGGATTGAACTTCACATGTGGCTGTCGGACTTCCTCCGTGTGGTCCGCCGCGACGTCGTATCGATACACGGCCGTCGGCACGTTGTAACTTGTGTACACGAAGAACGCTTCCATGTCGCTCTGGTCGCCGGTGATGGCAGCCACCGTTCCCTTGCCCGGCAGGTTGATCTGGCTGATTCGTTTCCCTGCGAGATTGAATACATCGACTTCGCTCAGCACGTCGACCATGTACTGACCGAGAATGTCGCCGCCAATGATGCTGGCGTTATCGAGCGTCGCCTTGCGCGCAGGCACAATCCCCGTTAGATGCTCTCGACCCGGCTGGTTTACATCCATTGCGACAATGCGTTTGGTCGGCGCATC
>DASZZA010000677.1:0-4453 GCA_035545135.1 Lacipirellulaceae bacterium
CGACAGCGTTGCAACAATAAATGGGAACAAGAACGCGATTGGCATCGCGGCCCACAGAAACATGCGAAACCGCCGGCGCTGCGCGCCATTGCTCGGAAGCACGAGCATGCGAACGACGTACACCGCCGCGATCAACGGCAACACGCGCAGCACGAGCGGCACCCACAGACTCGTCCCGAACGCCGCCAGCGTATCGGCCGGCATCGTGTACCAGGGCAGGGCGGCGCCGACCAACAGCGCTACGGCAATCGCCGCCAGCAGCCATTCAACGCGGGTCCATCGCTCGAACGTTTCGATGAAGTGCAACTTCACGTCAGTATCTCGGCAGACATGGGGACCGTCCCTATTTTCGCGCACCCTCTGCGGTGCTCCTTCGCCGAAAAATGGGACTCTCCCCTTCGTGCGTCACGTTACGTGCCAGACCGATTCCTAAGACGTGGCCGGTCCCGGCTAATTCGTTGATCAGTTTCAGTGTTTGCCACCTGCAGCAAATCGCCGGCTTCCAGTCCGCGCGGGTCCAAGACGACTTGATCCGTCGGTTCCAAACCCGATTTGATTTCTCGAAGTTCACCGCGGGCGCGGCCCAATTCGACCTGCAGAACCAACGCACGACCGTCGCGCACCACCATCACCATTCCCTCACCGGCCGATAGATGCATGACAGCACTATCGGGGATTGCCGCTTTCGTCGTATCTTTGCTGAACTCCGCATGGCCTTGCAGGCCCGGTGGCAAATCATCGCCTTCCAATTTGACCCACGCCGAATAGGTGAACCGAGTATCCGTGCGCCCGCGTTCACCGACACGCCCCTGCGTATCGACACTTGGATTTACACGCACGACTTTCCCGCGAAACTGCTTTCCTGGAAACGCGACCAGCCGAACGGTCGCAACGTCGCCGGGTGAAACGGCATCGATTCCCGTCTGGTCGATATACGCTTCAAAGACCACGTCGTTGGCGAGGTTCATCACCACCGTGTCCTGCGCCGCCAGTTCGCCAACTTGAGTAGCAACGTGCGTTACCAGTCCATCACACGGCGCCACAATGTTCGTGTTCGCCAGGTCCCGCCCTGCCTGGTTCACCGCCGCCTTTTTGATCGTCAGTGTTTGATCCGATTGCTTGCTGTTTTGCTCCATGTTCAAAACATGTTCACGCAGTTGCTGCTCGGCCGAGGCCCGCTCGTACACTCTGTTGGCGTGAAGCTCCTGGGCGGTCGCGTACTCTTCCGACGACGCGGCTTTTTGATCCTTGAGAGTCGAGTACCGCTTCAGTCGCTCCTCGGAAATTCTCAATAGCTCCTTGGAGCGGACGAGTCCGGCTTCGAGCTCAACCTTCTTGGCCGCATCGATGCCCGGACCAAACTGATGCTGCAACTCGGCAATAGCCAACTCCGCCTTGGCCCGATTGAGCTGGTCCTGCATCGGCGCCGAATCGAGGCGCACTAGCGGGTCGCCTTTCTTGACCCGCTGACCTTCCGCCACAAGCAGCTGCTTGACGATGCCCGTAACTTGAGGCCGCATTTCCACATCGACCAGGCCGACGGTCTCTCCCGCCGCAGCGACGAAATCTGGAAACGCCTCATCGACAACTTTCGTCGTCGTCACCTTGATCGGCTCGCCCGCTCGACGCTGGTGCGCCGGATATCCTAGCCAGGTCGAATAGAGATTCGATCCAGGATCCTTCGCCGTCGGTACAAGCACCCGGATGCTCAGATAAACGATGGCCACGACGGCCAGCACGACGGGCAACAACCACAAAAAATTCAGGCCCTTTCGCGACAACTTTGGAATTGTGCGGGAACGATCCACGGTCTCAGGCGAGTCGAGCGGTTTTGTGCTCATGGCGAGAAGCTATTAGTTGTGGACGCCTTTCCAAGTTTTGGCTGACAACTTGTCATGTTGCCAACGAATTGAGTACGTCCCATCAACAGCCGGCCGCTCCGGCCGTTTTTGCGAACGGGCGAACGACGGTGTTACTGCCTTTGGGAACGTCAAAGTATTTAAGGATCCCCTCCACAACGCAATCCTGTTCGTCTTCACGCATCTCCGGAAACAGCGGGAGCGACAACATCGTTTCGGCTGCCTGCTCCGCCACGGGAAAACTACCCTTCGTGCAACCCAAATGCGATAAGCCGGGCTGCAAATGCAGCGGCGTGGGGTAGTGCATTCCCGTCTCGATACCCATCCCACGTAAATCTGCCGCTAACTCGTCGCGCTCGGCCCGGTCGCGGCATCGGACAACGTACAAGTGAAACGAAGACACCCGACGTTCGTCGCTCAAGTTCGGCACCTTCAGTGGCGTTTCGATCAAGTGCTCACTATACCGACGTGCCAACGCGCGGCGACGCTCGTTCCATTCCATCAAGCGCGGCAACTTCACATTCAGGATCGCAGCCTGAAGTTCGTCGAGGCGGTTGTTGAATCCCACCTCGGTATTCGCGTGCTTCTGTCGCCGACCATGGTTCGCCAATGCGCGGACCCGGTCGGCGATCGCTTCGCTTTGGGTGATGAGGATCCCCGCATCGCCCAGCGCACCGAGATTCTTCGCCGGAAAACACGAAAAGCATCCCGCGTCCGAGCGACTGCCAACTGGGTGTCCATTTTCGCTAGCCCCGTGCGCCTGCGCACAGTCTTCAACAATCGCCAACTCAAACTCGTTCGCCAACTTCAGAAGTGGCTCCAACGGCACGGGCCACCCGTGGAGATGTACGGGAATAATGGCTCGCGTCGCCGCTGTAATCGCCTCTCGCGCCCGCGCCGGGTCGAGTCCGAGCGTTTCGTTTTCCACGTCCACCAGCACCGGCGTCGCTCCCACGTTACAAACCGCCTCGGCCGTCGCAAAAAAGGTCATCGCCGGTACGATGACTTCGGCCCCCGGCCCGATATTCAGCGCTTTGAGCGCGAGTGTGATGGCGTCGGTCCCGTTGCTTACTCCTACCGCGTACCCGCAGCCATGCAACTGTGCAAAGGCTTTTTCGAACCTTGTAACTTCTTCGCCGAGGATAAAGCGTCCCCGTTGAATTACTGTATCGAATGCGCGCATCAGCTCGTCGCGCAGCCGATCATGCTGACGATTCAGGTCAACTAACTTAAGCTCAACACTTGCCACTTTAGTTCCGTTCATAGTTGCGAATCTATAAAGCTCCAATTCCAAATCATCGACCACATGGTCGAAAGAAGCCTCAATATCGGATTGCCCGCAATGCCAGGTGCTATTCGGCAATTGAAGCCGGGACGCTCGCGGCGAACGCCGAATCTTGCGCGAGAGCAATTTTCCAGTCGGCTTTCGCCGCGTTCGGTTTCGCGAACGCAATCATTCTCCAAACGGCAAGGCGCCAGTCGTCATCATCAATCGTGCAGCCGAACCGTGCTTCGTGACGTGCCAATGCCGCTGCCTGCAATTCCGGCGGGTCGGCCTCGTAGGGCCGTCCAACGTCCGGAATGGGCGACACGATTTGATCGATCGTGCGGATCGCCCGTGGCGGATTGCCGACTACCACCCGATACGGAGCAACGTCGTTCGCGATTAAACTGCGCATGCCCACCAGCGCCCGCTCGCCGACGCGAACGCCCGCGAATAAGTAAACCCCCATTGAGAGAATGGCACCCGCCCCCACGGCCGTTACTCTCTCGACTTCGCTCTCAAAAATGTTATACGGTCCGACCCACGCTCTTTGGTCGATCCAGGCAAACTCGCCGACATAACAGTGGCCGTGAATTCTCGCTCTCGCACCAAGTCGCGCAAAACCCGCAACAAACGACGACGTGCCAATCGAGCAACGGCTTCCAACATCCATTCCCGGTCCGACCACCGCATGATGCCCGGTCTGGAACCGCTCACCGATTTTCGATCCCGCGTACAACACCGAATGGGATCGGATAATTGATCCATCACCGATCACCGTCTCCAATTCGCCGGGTTCAATTCCAGCCGGTGGGCGACCAACGACTGCCCACGCACCGATGCGCACGTTTGCGCCCAAACGTACGTTCGGATAAATCTTCGCGGTACTGGCGATAGGCGTCATAGCGGCTCTCGTTCGGTCGCGTCATCGAGGAGGAAAATGAGTCGGTACTTCGTCAAACTGCCGTCTTAGTTCCTCGACCGCGTCGTCCGATGTGTCGACAAATTTCATGATGCGCTCCATCACCTCCGGGTGCAGCTCCCGCACATCGCCGACTTGCTTCGCCGGGTTTCCGGCCACGACGGCGAAAGGCCGCACGTCGCGCACCACCACGGCCCCTCTTTCTACGTAGGCGCCGGCGCCGATCCGGATCCCCGGAAGAATCGAGACTCCCGCACGAACCGTCACCCCATCGCCAATCGATGGGCCTCGGCCCGTTTCCTTTGCAAGTCGAGTCAGAGGGTGAAGTACCCCCGCTATTCCAACCTGATGCCCGATCACCACGCCGTTTCCAATTTCCGTATATTCAGCGATGCCCGTCTGTGCACC
>DASZZA010000678.1:0-5283 GCA_035545135.1 Lacipirellulaceae bacterium
GAGCATGCTGGCGCTAGCGAGGGCATGCCACCCATAAACGTAGTCGTCATGAATCACTAGTGGTCAATGACAACCGATATTGGAGCAACAATACTCGCAAGAGTTCAGTTGAACGGCTAATTCCGAATTCTTGCGCGAAGATCCCAGGGTGCGCGGCTGAGCCGCGACCCTGGGCTGCGGAGTTAAACCGCTTCGCGGTACAAATATGCTGTCTCCAAGCAAAATCGCATAACATTCAGCCGCTACCCATTGTGATCACTTGAGTAAAGTTGATACCCAAATCTTGCGACTCCGGCTGCACCGACAAAATCGAGTGTCATTGACCACTCGACCACGAGGCTTTGTCTCAAAAGTCGCAGCAGGTCCGTTGTGCCGGAAGGGGCCATAGCGAAATGCCGGGAACTGCGATTGCGCGAGGTCCCGCTCGGCAAGCGGTAACCTGAACCTACTTTAGGCAATACATGGGCACGCGGACCGGCTTCGCCCGCGAAACAGACGGCTGTGAAATCTGGTGAAAAGGTGTCAGGAACCTTCTTTGTTGATTGGCGGTAGAAGAGTGCGACTCGAGCGAGAAAAAAGCTGCTTGGAGCTTTTTCTTCCCTGTAGCAGAAGGATGCCGCCCCACAAGCTCAGGATGGTGTTAATGATATGAATCGTGAGCGACACGGCCATCACGTCGGGCTGCGAAATTCCAGCGGCGCCAAACAGAACGACCATCGCCGTCTCACGAATGCCCAGTCCGCCGAGCGAAAGCGGGATGAGACTTACGAGGGTGACGGCGGGTAGAAACAGCAAAAAGTAGACCAGGCTAATGGGGATTCCCATGGCGATTGACGCGATCGCGTAGTACGCGGCGAGCATCAATTGCAGAATGGTGGAAATCGCGATTGCGACGAAAAGCGTCGGCACGTGGTGTCGATAACTGGCGAGTGCTGTGTACAGCTCGGAGGCCGATTCGCGAATGCGCTGGGGGACGATTCGCGAGACCAGGGGGATCTTTGCCGCGAGATTCGGCAGTTGCCAAAGTACGACGACGATCAGTACGAGAATCACGGCGCTCCCGACGACCGAAGCGATGACCATCGGCGAATGGAGATATTGGTAGCCAACTGCCAGGGCAATGACGGCCAGGAGGCAAAGCCCCAACAGGCCAGTAAAGCGCTCGAGAAAAACCGAGACCACCGTAATTTCGAGCTTGCGCGTGCGCTTAAAGAGGTAGTAGGATTTGGCGACGTCGCCGCCAATCGAGCCGGGCATGAAGTTATTGATAAACATGCCAATCATATAGAACGAGAATAATTCGCTGAGCGGCACGTGCACGTCCTTCGCGCGAAGTAATACCTGCCACCGGTACGCGCTAATCCATTGGCACAGCGCATAGTAGCACCATGCGAATAAAACGAATCCCAGCGACACGCGGCGGAGATTGTCCACCACGTCGTGGATACTGATTTGGGTAAACAATGCCGCCAGAATCACAACGCTCATGATCAAGCGGAACGCAAGCTTACCCCACAATGGTTTCAGCGGCTCTGGCGGGATCGATTCGGCAATACTGTCCGATGACGATCGATTCGTGGTTTCGATTTCATCGGTCACATGAATGCGAACAGAAGCCGGGTGCGTTATACCTTTTGGATGCGCGACGCGCGTGTAGACGGCCATCAATCGATCGGTAATCGATTGCCAGTCGAGATACTCTCGCACGTGCCGGAGCCCCTGCTCGACAATCTTTTCCCGCAGGGGCGCATCGTTGATCAGTCTGATAATTGCCGCCGCCAGCTCATCGGCATCGCGCTGTGGGACCAATAAGCCGGTTTGTTCGTGCTTGATGATGTCAACAATTCCGCCGACATTTGACGCGACGACCGGCGTCATGTGCGTGATCGCTTCGATGAGTACGACGCCGAGCCCTTCTGTGTCGCCGTGTGCATCGATGACGGCGGGCAGAACGAATACGTCGGCCTTCGCGTAGAAGTCGGACAGCTCTTCGTTCGAGACGAAGCCGTGGAACGTTACATGTTTGGCAATGCCCAGTTCCGACGCGAGCTGTTCAAGTTGCGGCCGAATGGCGCCAATCCCGACAATGTGGACGTGTGCGGGAGTCTGTTGGAGTATAGCGGGAATTGCCCGCAGCAGATGGTCGACTCCTTTCCGTTCGATAAGACGACCAGAGAAGAGAATGTCTTTCACACGCTTCTGCGGATCCTTCGGCGCGTGTCGTTCGGCGATCGTCGTACCAAACGGGATGATTTCGATTGGCGTGTCGATGCCGAGCTCGCGGACGCGCTCGGCGGTAAAGCTGGAGTTACAAATAACCGCGTCGGCATGCCGGATCGCATGGCGCAGGAAATACTTGACGAAGAAGAACTTTTTGCAGAGCAGGATTTCCGCGCCGTGAAACGTAAGCACCATGGGCGCGCCGGTAGCGCGACTCGCCGCGTAACCCCAAATTGCATGGGGAAACGGCCAATGGACGTGAATGATGTCGAACTTTTTGCGGTAGCAGTACCAAACGCTCTGAACCAATCCTGAAACGATGTAGAGCGCCGCGACTAGGAGATACAACGGGTTGCGAACGCGTGTCGGCGCGCCTTCCATGTGCGTGAGGTTTTCCCAACGACGCGGAAAATACCGAAATCGCCGCACCTCGACGCCGTTGACCGTGTGACTGCGCAGGCCGTGGTAGCTGGGAGCGAATACCGAAACCTCGACGCCACGCTCGCTCAAATAGCGGTTGCTTTCGACGAGAAACGACGCATGCCGATCCTCCTCATCCAGCGCGTAGCAGGATGACATCAAACAGACCCTGAGTGGTTCCGATGATCGACCTGTCACTTGTCAGTCCGATCGAATTGGCGATTGAGGATGTCGACCACGAGTCCCGTGGTAACGCTGAGCCAGCCGGCGACGTAAAAGCCTACGGAGAACATTTGCAGCGCCGTGAATAGCCGGTCACCTCGCGTATTGACGAAAAACGAGGCAACGAGCAGCAAGGTTCCGATGGCCGTCATTAGGGCAGCAGTGCCGAAAAAGAAAAGCATCGGGCGCGTGCCAAACGTTAAATGGAATTTCACGGACATCGCCGCGGCGGCGGCCCGCGCGAAACGATTCAGTCCAAACTTTGATTGACCGTATGTTCTCGCGCACCACATCGTGTCGACTTCTTTGATGCGACAGCCAGCGTGCGCCAGGATTGGAACCAAAAAGGGATGCCAATCGTTGTGCAGGCGAACGCCACGGAGGCATTCCGTGCGAATGAGTTTGATCCAGTTGCCGTCGCGGACACACACGCCGAAGAGCAGCGCGTTAAGCAGGTTGTACACTCCCGAGGCGACGCGTTTTCCATCGGCACGCCCAACCCGTCGGCCGAGCACGACGTCTGTGTCCGCATCCATGGCCTGGAACAACTTCGGAATGTCGTCGGCCGGTGAGGATTCCAAGTCGGCTGGCAGAAAACAGACATAGCGACCGCGCGCCGCCGCCGCGCCTTCGATAATGGCCGCCGCGAGTCCACGAGGCCGCCAGTGTCGGACGATCCGGATGGGCACATCAGGGTGATCGAGTGCGTAGTCGGCCGCAATTTGGCCGGTTTCATCTTGGCTACCGTCGTCGATGAAGATGACCTCGCCGGAAATGCCCAGCTTAGCGAGAGCGTCGCACGTCTGTTCGAGAAATGTGGCGACGTTCGCCGCCTCGTTCAGCGCACTGGAGACGACAGACAATACGCATTGCCGGCGGTCCAGGGATTGCCCGAAGGTTGCCGTCTCGTCCAGCGATTCAGGGCTGTCGATTGCAGACATGGGTTCAGATACCCGAATCCCGACGACGTCGGATGATTGCCCCTCAAACCAACTGTGATATTTACGATGATAATTCAACTGGTAAAACTGGTAAATATACGGTAGTCGGGAGCAGATTACTATCTGCGTAAAATATACCTATACCGACACTTGAAGCACCTTGGGTGTCTGGCTAGGATGAGAATCTTAGGGCAGATTTGGCAGCCTTGGCCGTAACGGCTGGCAAGTTCGGAGCTGCAGCCTGGAATCGCGCGCACGGGCCGTTAGGTACGGCAATTCTTGGTGCTAGCACAGGATTATTCAGGCGACACTTATTGGATCGGAAAACCGTGATCCGGGAGTTGGACTTCAGATGGGGTCGCACTTACGCGTCGCCTTAGCTGGATGTGGCAAGATTAGCCAGAAGTACGGTGAATGCTTGAGCGATCCGCACCGGCAAGGCCGGCTCGCCGCCGTTTGCGATCTGGATCGCGAGCGAGCGACTCAATTCGCGGAGCAATTCGGCGTTCCCTGGTATTCATCCATCGTCGAGATGATGGAGAGCATCGGATCGGGGATCGACGTGGTTGTCGTTCTCACGCCATCCGGGGCACACGCCGACAACATCTGCGAATTAGCCGAACTTGGTGCGCGGAACATCGTCGTCGAGAAGCCTATTGCGCTCAGACTGGATGATGGGGAACGGGCAATCGATACGTGTGAGCGTTACGGGTCGCGATTATTCGTCGTCAAGCAATGGCGATACAACCGATCAGTACAAGCGCTGCGCCGGGCCTATGAACAAGGACGGTTCGGAAAGATTTCGTTACTGACAACGCGCCTCCGGTGGTGTCGCCCGCAGCAGTACTACGACGAAGCTCGCTGGCGTGGAACCTGGGCTCACGACGGCGGTGTGTTGACGAACCAGGCCTGTCATGCCATCGATTTGCTTCTTTGGTTCGGCGGCGAGGTCGAAAGCGTGTACGCACTTTGTGAGACGAGGCTAGCCAACATCGAAGCGGAAGATACTGCAGTTGCCGTCATTCGTTTTGCGAACGGAACGTTGGGTGCGCTCGAGGCAACGACGGCGGTACGGCCGAAGAATCTCGAAGCGTCGTTCAGTGTGCTTGGTGAGGGGGGGTCGGTGGAATTAAGTGGTATGAGCGTCGACACGATCCGATCGTGGCGATTCGAACGGCCTACTTTTGAAGACGAGACGATACAGCACTCGAGCAATGAGAATTCAGCGCGACAGAAGTCGCACGCTCATGCTGCGTACTTGGACGAGATATTCGCGTGTGTGCGAGAAAAACGCGAAGGAGGCGTCGACGGACGTCAAGCGATAAAAACTCTTCGGCTGATTCATGCACTCTATGAATCGGACTGGTTGAGAAGTCCGGTGAGTCTAAATTCTGGCGAATACGAGCATTCGCGGTTAGGTCGCGAAGCAAGGCTGTCCCACGAGGAAAATGGATGGCGATCGGAGGCTGTGCGCACGGAA
>DASZZA010000679.1:0-1934 GCA_035545135.1 Lacipirellulaceae bacterium
AGTTGATTCACAGTCGCGATCAACAGATTGAGCTGCTGCGCATTGATGCGGCCGGGCTGGACGCTTCGGGACAGCGCCTTGCGGCGTGGGACGCGTACCTGAAACTGGCCGACTTCACAGCGGAGGACCCCGCGTTTCTGAAGATCAACGATCAATATACGGTTCGCAGCGACCGCTGGATTTCCGGGCGGCTGGCTGCGTTGTGGGCGGCCGCATCGCCCGGTGAACGAACCGTGATAAAAGAAAAACTTGCCGCTCGCCGACCCGCGTTGGAAAACCCGCGTACGGCGGCCGACCTGCGACACTATCTGGCGTACCTCGATACCTTGCCGGGCGCCTCGGAGGTGCGGCTTGCGTTGGCTCGCTACCTGGTCGATCACAGCCATCCGCAACAGGCTGAGGTCGAACTGCTGCAATTGGCGGCCACCGGCGATGTGCAAATGAAGGCCGCAGCCTCGCAGTTGTTGTCGAAAATCTCAGCCAAAGCGGATGGCAAGTCGCTTCGAGGGCCCGGTGATTGGCCACGCGGACATGTGGACGCGGAGCTCACATCCGTAAACGCGACGCCAACCATTATCAGTCGCGGAACCAATCCACCGAATCCGGGGCCATCGGCCACGTACCGGCCACTGAGGATCGAACAAGATTTTTGGCCGCGAGCCTCCTCGATGCAGTGGTTCATTTCGCTCGACTGCTCCGAAATTGCCGGTCGAAACATGTGGGGCGATGACGTGTTTCATTTATCGGCCGACCAGAACAGTCTGGCCCGGCAATATCGAGATAGCAACCTTGTGCATGGCGCCCAGCTAGGTCATTTGCTGTACGTCGCGCTCGGTGGACAAATCATGGCTATCGATACGCGGCAAGACCACGCGACCCCCGAGGGCGACCTGTTATGGCCGCTGCAAGCGCAAGATGCATTTGATCGCGAGCCGGCTCGCCCCCATCGTGGCCCGTCGTCGAATGCCGTTCGGACCAACCGCCCTCCCCTGTATCACTTCTACGGACGGAAACGAATGAATGGCGCGGCAGGAATAGCGCTCGGGTCGCTAGGCCCCGTAACGCCGCGCGGCGTTGTTTATCAGGACGACAACGAGCTGAAGTGCGTCGACCCAGTCACTGGCACGACGCTTTGGGCCCGCACCGATATTCCGCTCGGTTGTGAGCTGTTTGGCGATGGCGAGCTGGTGATCGCGGCGGACGTGGGCGGCAAGGATGCCTATGGTATGCGCCTCACCGATGGTGCGCTCCTCGGCAAGCGAGAGCGCCCAAAATCCGAATGGCTGCTGACGGCGGGCAGAAACGTCGCCCAATTGACGTCTGCCGCCAGCCACGGTAATCGATATCAATTGACCGTCACCGACGTTTGGGCACAAAAGCAACTGTACCAGGTCGAACTTCCCAGAACGTCGAAGTTTTCGGTCATCGAGCCGAACGCCGTTGCCGTGCTTGACCAGGCCGGCCAATTCCGCTTGATCGACGTGCAATCCGGGCGGCTGGTCGTCGATGAAAAGCTCGACCCCGTTCCCAACGTGCAGGCGATTCACACGATGCGCGCCGATGATGATTTGTTCGTATTCGTTTCGGGCCCGGTCGAATCGCAGGTCCGGCCGCTCGGGCAGCCGTTCGATTATCCGATCGTTAACGGACCCGTCTACGCTTTTAACATCAAGACTGGCAAGCAGCTATGGTCTGGCCCGGCCATCGTACGCAATCGCGGAGTCTATCTGTCGCAGCCGACGGTGGTGCCGCTGCTGATCTTCGCCGACCGAAAATTCAGCCACAGCGCAACGAGTGGGAATCGATCGCAACTTCGTGTTTTATGCCTCGACAAACGCACGGGGGAAACCGTCTATCGCAACGATCAGGTGCCGGATAGCTCGGTCGCACGTTTTTCTATCCGGGCCGAAAATGACACGCCTCCGGTAGTGTCT
>DASZZA010000680.1:0-4279 GCA_035545135.1 Lacipirellulaceae bacterium
CGAGCGCGGCCGTCGCCATCAGCCGAAGTCCGGGATCGTTGAAACGGAAGAGGTAATCGATTGAACCCAGCCCGAGGGCTGCAACAATAGCTGTCGCCCCAATCCAACAGACGGCTATCGCTCGACGATGCCAGACGAGCCTGCGCTGAAGTGTCGCGATGATCTGCGATAAGGGGTGCATAACAATCGTGGATTAGATGTCGGCCGTAAGCCAGATCAACTCACTTCGTTGTTTGGATTTGAATCAGCGCGGCCAAAGAAGCACGTTAGCATCATCGTACTACAGCATTCCCTTTCGCTTTCGCAGAATCCACTCCGCGGTCAAGCAGCCTAAAAACGCGGCCAACATCCACCACCGATTCCAAATCGAAATCGGCGGCAGGTTCTGGATCGGAACGCGGCGGCCCGTGGGCAGGTCGGCTAAGAGTCGGTCCGCGTCGGTGACAGTGTAAAACTTGCCGTGCGTGGCTGCCGCCGCGGCCGCGAGCCCGTCGGCATTCATTTCCGGCCGAGCGAATTCACCGGGTGGCGCTGTGACGAAAAACCGCACGGCCGGTGGACTGCCCGCGAGTTCTGGCTGAACCACGAGGATGTTGTACTGGCCGACGGCCAAGTCCGGAATCGCCCCTTCGTAGACGCCGGCCATCGACGGATTGCGTCGCAGTGTGACTCGTCGGCGCACCTGACCAGTCGCTTCGATGAGTACTACGACTTCGTCGCCGGCCGGAGCGAGTTGGGGGTCGAGAAACCGAGCTCGCACTGTAGCTGATTCTCCGCGTCGGTATTCGCGGCGATCGGTCGTAAGCTCGAAGCCGCGCCCTTTATCCAGTTTACCGTGTGCTAGAAACCGGATCGCTTGCACCCAGTAGCGGGCAAAATACCGGTCGCCGGCGCCGATTCGCCAGCGCCAAGTCGAGTCGATCGCATCGTACAAGACGCGCCCGGCGCCGAAATATTGAAAGCATATCGCGGGCTTGCCAGCGACTTCGGCGAGCACTTGGGCAGCCGGCTTCAAGCGGCCGACCGGGTCTACCCAATACAATGGCGCCAACTTGTTCCAAATCTGCTGCGTCCGATCCGGCGAATCGCCGATCTGCAACGCTGGGTTGCTTAATCCGAGTGCAGTCGGCCGGACGGTAAATCCGTGAGTTGCATCGCCCGCGAAACTTGCGGCTTCCGATCGCGAATTAAGACCTATCGGCAACAGTGCGCTGACGTCCGGAGTGTCGCGATATGCGGCCGGTAGAAATCTCGGCCCGGCGATGAACACCGCGCCGCCGCCCTTCTCCGCAACAAATTCCCTCACGTTGTGCCAAACGCTCTGCGGTAAGAGCCGCGGATTCACGTCGCCAATGATGATCACATCGTACGCGAAGAGTTCGTCGCGGTTGAGTGGAAAGCTTCGTAGTGCGGTCTTATCTTGCTCGGCATAGTCCGGATCGGCGTCCAGCAAGTATGTCGACAATTCTACGGTATGGTCACGCTCCAGCAGCGTCTTCAAAAAGCGAAACTCGTAGTTCGGATAGCCGGCCGCCAACAACACGCGAATCTTCTCATCGCGGACCGCAACCGTGCGCGTTTGACGATTGTTGTCTTTTTTCGCTTCATCGTCGCGCTGAGTAATCTCGACGATATATTTCACGACGCCCGGTTTCGTGGGCCGGTCGGTCAGCTGCACCGAAAGTGTCTTGCCCGCGGAGGGCAGAATGATCGATTCTATTGCGCGCGGCTTGGAGTCTCCCTCGCGGCGAAGTGCGACAGTCGCCGTCTGGCCTTCCAGGCCGGACGCCTTAATGTGTGCTTGTAAACTGACCACATCGTTCACAAACACGGCATCATCCACTAGCACGTCGACCAACTCGATATCTCGCGGCGGCCTCGCGCTGCCGAGCCCGACAGCCAGGAGCGGCACGCCCGCGCTTCGCAAACTTTCGGCGGCTCCGGCGAGTGAGGCGCCCTGCGTAACGTCGCCGTCCGAAAGCAGAATCACGGCCGCCGGCGGTGCACCGCGGAAGTCGTCGAGCACACGTAGTAGTCCGTCGCCGACGCGCGTTGATTGGCTCTCCGCGCCCTGGGACGACAGACCTTGAATCGTGCGAGCCAGCTCTGCTGAAGTTCCGCCTTCCGAAAGTCGCTCGACGTCGCCGTCGACGGCGTATGCAGCAACTCGGTAACGGTGGTCCAGCTCGTCGAGCAATCGGGCATCTTGTTGCTTTAGCAGCATCTTTGCGATGTTGAGTCGCGTTGGCTCTTTGAGTCCGTCTGCGATAAATCGTTCGCTCAAGTGCGACGACAACGGTTGATCATCATAGTGATCGGCGATGCTCATGCTAGCCGAACGATCGATCACGAGTGCGACCACTGGCGGCCCGGTTAGCCATAACGCGACTGCCCACTGGGCAATCATTACCAGGAGGATACCCACTGCGGCGAGCCGCAACGTCACCAACGAGGCTCGATAGATTCGGCCCGCGCTCCCCGCTTCGCGCGAATACACGGCCACCGTCCAAAGGATCGCTACAAGCACGAGCAGCAGCGTCGCCCAGGGCGGCCAGCTCCATCGCGAATCGAGTTGCCATTTCGCCGCGTCGCCGTACGACGCGGCTGACACGCCAAGCCATTCGGCCAACCACGCTGGTAGTGTTCCGCTCATACGGCTCCGCGGCCAAATTGCCAGGCCATGAACGATTCCGTGAATAAGAGCGCCAGCGCTGCCCACAAAATCGACGGGCTCCAAGCCGATTGCGACATTGTTGCGATGTGGTTGCTGCTTGCAGTAGCATATGCGTTACTGTGGACTTGAAACTCACTTAGCAAATCGCGCCGGTCGATCTTGGTGAGATCACTCTCGGTCGTGTCAACATTGACGGCAAACTGGGATGTGTTTTCATTCGGCAAGCCACGCAGCGAGTAGATGCCCCTCACATCCGTGTCGGCATAATTCCATTCCCAACCGGCTGGCGTAGATTGCAAAGCTACCGGCGCCTCGCGCCCATCCGGCCGGACGATCTTAAGGTCGGGACTGCCGGTGCGCCTCGAGGACAAATCGCGAATCACGCCCCAGAGCGGCGTCCCAACGAGCTGTTCCCAATGCTCGCGCTGGCCGCTATCGGCATAGCTCAGCAGCTCGCGGACGACTGGCAAATAGCTGGGCCATGTGGGCCAGGTCGTCCACGGTTCGCCGCTTGCTGGATCGACCGACGACAATGAAGCGGCAGTCGCGACAAGCGCGATTCGACCCCGGCCTAATGAGGCCGTCACGATAAAGGGGTCGCCGCTGCGTGTCGCGAGCGCAACTTCCACCCCCTGCCTGGCATGCGAAACATCGAGTCGGTAGTACCGGCTGACAGGTGTAGTCAGCAGCCCCGCGCGCTCGCGGCCGCGGAACGGCGCCACGATCGGATGCCTGTAATCGAGGGGGTCGAGGCCAAATTGGCGCTCAGCGACCAGCGGCCCTATTCGCGCCGGGAGGAGTGTTTCGTCAGCGTCGTTTGAGCGCGATGCAATATCGGGTCTCGGATCACCGTTCGGGCCGTGACCGCGGATGGTGGAATTCGGGGACGGAGCGAATGTGTTATAGCTGTCGGGTACTACGCGGTCGCCGAGAAAGAATACCACGCCGCCACCCGCCTCGGCGTACCGCTTCAGCCGTTCCGCTTCGTTAGCAGTCAACTGTGCCACATTGCACAGGAAGACGCAGTCAAACGAGGCAAGCTGCGTGTCGGCCAGGTCGCCATCCGTGATGGTCACGGCAGAAATTGGCGAAGTGCCGGCCGGGATGGGATTCAGCGCTGCGGTCAAATATTTTGCGGCCCCCTGTCTGCCGGCAATGCACAAGACGCGCAATTCCTTGCGCACGAGCACCACAAGCGAGCGCGAGTTATCAATATCAAGCCGATCGCCGCTCGCGCGGACGGTAACCGCGTGCGATCCCGCCGCCGCGAACCGCTGGACAAAGTGAACCGACGTGTCGCCGCCGGCCGGAACGTCGACCGATTGCTCGCCGACCGGCGCGTCGTCGACGAGCAGTTCGACACGACACTGCCGACGGGCGTCAGGGCCGAAGTTGTGCAGCGTCGCGTCGAACCCGATGTCGCGCTCGGTGGTTATCGCGGAATTCGACGTCGAAAAACGCGTGACCGCAAGATTCGCGGCGTTCTTCTGCCCCAAGTCGATCACCGCGAGGGAAGCGCGCTTGGCGATCGACGCAATGACAGCATCAAGTTCGTTGGCCTTTTTTCGTTGCGTCGGTTGGCCGCTTTTACCCAGCACACCCCAC
>DASZZA010000681.1:0-4630 GCA_035545135.1 Lacipirellulaceae bacterium
GAAATCCGCCGGCAAATGCATTCGCGTTGTCGCCCGCCCGACAATGGGGCGGGAGCTTTTTGAGGTGCTTGACATCGCCACCGCCAAGCACAACTTCATCCGGCTGTAGCGCCGCAAACAAGCGATCGGCCACATCCGCGACAAATTTTCGCCATTTTTGATGGCCGTACTTTTTCAATCCCCGCAGCCCGACGTAATCCTCGTACGTCCCCTTCCGATACGGAAGGTGCCCGAGCTCCATCGGCTCGATGATGCCGTCGACAATAAGCGTTGTGCCCAGCCCCGTTCCCAATCCGAGGAAGAGCATCTTTCCACCACGGTAACTACCGAGCGCCTGCATGGCCGCGTCGTTGATGAGTCTTACCGGGCATCCGAACGCTGCGCAATAATCGAATCCGACCCAGCCTTTGCCGAGGTTATGCGGCTCGGCGACCGGCTTGTCGTGAAGCACAGGTCCCGGGTACCCGATCGATACCACATTATACGGCCAATCGCTGACGAGCTTTTTCACACCGGTGACCATTTGCGCCGCAGAGAGCTTCGGTCCGGAATCGAATTTGCGGGGAGTGGTTTGCCCAGTGGCGAGGCACTTGACATGAGTTCCACCGACGTCGATCACCAGCACTTTCATGGTGAAGCTCCGAGGAGGATATGCCGACAACGTGCCCAATGTACATGCTGGCCGCACCTGCGGTAAGGGGCTGGTGAACGCCTGTTCGCGTCAACGCTGTTCGCGTTTGGGATCCCTTACACGGGAGATGTTCCGCGACGCAATGCCGTGCGGACGAGAGCGCAAGCAATTTCGCTCTCGCAGTACGTGACGTTATTCCCGCAGTAGAAAAGAGCTTACGGTTGCACCCATTTTCGTCCGCTGGTCGATTGCGGCGCAAAACCATAACATAACTTTTGTGTGCGAGTCGGCCGTACCAACGAGCTGGCTTAATCTCGGCTGCTGAACCGGCTGGATCGGGCCACGCGTCGAGGAGGCTATTATGTCCAGCGTGCTTTCCCCTGCCGTAACCGGCGAAGTGCTTTCAAGTGAGGAATTGGCAAAGATCGACGGTTACTGGCGCGCCGCCAATTACGTGTCGGTCGGTCAGATCTACTTGCGCGATAATCCGCTGATGCGCGAGCCGCTCAAGCTGTCGCACGTCAAGCACATGTTGCTCGGGCATTGGGGCACCACGCCGGGACAGAACTTCATTTACGTGCATCTGAATCGGATCATAAAAAAGTACGACCTCAGCATGATCTACGTGTCAGGCCCCGGGCACGGCGGACCAGCGATCGTCGGCAACACGTACTTAGAAGGCACCTACAGCGAGATTTATCCGAACGTTTCGCAAGACGAAGGGGGGCTTCGAACGCTCTTTACGCAGTTCTCATTCCCCGGCGGCATTCCCAGCCATGTCTCGCCCGAGTGTCCGGGATCGATTCATGAAGGCGGAGAACTCGGCTATTCGCTCAGCCATTCTTTCGGAGCCGTTCTCGATAATCCCAACCTGATCGTGGCCTGCGTCGTGGGCGACGGCGAAGCCGAAACCGGTCCGCTCGCGGCGGCCTGGCATTCGAACAAGTTTTTGAATGCCGCGACCGACGGCGCCGTGCTGCCCATTCTTCATCTCAATGGCTACAAAATCGCCAATCCCACAATCCTCGCGCGCATACCGCGAGCCGAATTGCAGAAGCTGCTGGAGGGCTACGGTTGGTCGCCGCAATTCGTCGAGGGCGACGAACCGGAGAAAATGCACCAGGCGATGGCGGCCGCAATGGACGCTGCCATCGAAAGAATCCAACAGATACAGGAGGATGCTCGCACGAACGATGTCGCGGGGCGAACAGCGTGGCCGATGATCGTGCTGAACAGCCCCAAGGGATGGACCGGGCCGAAAACAGTCGACGGCTTGCCGGTCGAAGGCACGTTCCGCGCGCACCAGGTTCCCCTGGCGGACCTAGAAAACAACCCGAAACATCTCGAGCAACTGGAAGATTGGCTGCGAAGTTATCGGCCCTGGGAATTGTTCGACGAGAATGGCCGTTTCAAGCGCGAGCTGGCCGAGCTTGCGCCGGAAGGCGACCGGCGGATGAGCGCCAATCCGCACGCCAACGGCGGCATCCTCCTGCGCGATCTACGAATGCCCGACTTTCGCCAATACGCGGTGGAAGTTCCGTCGCCGGGGGAAGTTGACGCGGAAGACACGCGCGTGTTAGGCCGCTTCATCCGGGACGTGGTCAAGTTGAATGAAGATCAGCGCAACTTTCGAGTCTTCGGGCCGGATGAGACGATTTCCAACCGACTGACGGCCGTCTTTGAGGAGACGAAGCGCCAGTGGGAAGCCCGGACCATTCAGACCGACGAATTCCTAGCTCGCGACGGCCGCGTATTGGAAGTCCTCAGCGAACATCAATGCGAAGGCTGGCTGGAAGGCTATCTGCTGACCGGTCGGCATGGTCTGTTCAACTGCTACGAGGCGTTTATCCACATCGTCGATTCAATGTTCAATCAGCACGCCAAGTGGTTGAAGGTCACAGCCGAACTGCCGTGGCGGCGGAAGATCGCGTCGCTCAATTATCTGCTCGCCTCGCATGTGTGGCGGCAGGATCACAACGGCTTTACGCACCAGGATCCCGGCTTCATTGATCTTGTCGCGAACAAGAAGGCCGAGGTTGTGCGCGTGTACCTGCCGCCGGATGCCAATTGTTTGCTCTCGGTCATGGACCACTGCCTGCGCAGCCGACATTACGTCAACGTGGTCGTGGCGGGTAAACATCCGGCGCCGCAGTGGCTGTCGATGGATGCCGCCGTAAAACACTGCACCCAGGGAATCGGCATCTGGGAATGGGCCAGCAACGACAAGGGCTCGGAGCCAGATGTCGTGATGGCGTGCGCCGGTGATGTGCCGACGCTCGAAACGCTGGCTGCCGTATCGATTCTGCGAAAGTCGCTGCCGGAATTGAAAATTCGCGTCGTGAACGTCGTCGATCTCATGAAGTTGCAGCCGAGCACCGAACATCCGCACGGCCTTAGCGACAGGGACTTCGATTCGCTGTTCACCACGGATAAGCCGATCATCTTTGCGTTTCATGCCTATCCATGGTTGATCCACCGATTGACGTATCGCCGAACGAATCACGACAACCTGCACGTCCGCGGTTATAAGGAAGAGGGCACCATCACGACGCCCTTCGATATGCCGGTCTTGAACGAGATGGACCGCTTTCATCTCGTGATGGACGTTATCAACCGGCTACCCCAGCTGCACGGCAAGGGCGATTACTTGAAGCAAGATATGCGCGACAAGCTTGTCGCCCACAAGGAATACATTTACAAGGAGGGTCGCGACATGCCGGAAGTTCGCGAATGGAAATGGATCGTCTAACAAAATGGCCGGGAAAATGGGGCTGCCCCTCTCTGGAAGCCTTTTGATAGACCCTGTAAGGAAACAGCGTCAACTAACGCTGCACCTATATGGCCGACTCACTCCCTCAGATCTACCTGGCCCGGCACGGTGAAACCGATTGGACCATCTCGGGCCAACATACAGGGATGACCGATCTGCCGCTAACGGCACGCGGTGAGGAGAACGCCCGCGCGCTTGGCCGGCGGCTCGCCGGTTCGACGTTCGCTGCCGTGTACACCAGCCCACTCGAACGGTCGTGGCGCACCTGCGAACTTGCCGGATTTGGCGCGGTCGCAACCGTCGAGCGCGATCTTGTCGAATGGAACTACGGCGAATACGAGGGTCTGACCACCGCGCAGATTCAGAACCAACGGCCCGATTGGAATATCTTTCGCGACGGCTGCCCCAGCGGCGAATCGGCGGCCGATGTCGGTGCGCGGGCCGACCGCGTCATCGCCCGCCTGCGCGACGTCGGCGAAAGTGCGATCATCTTTTCGCACGGCCATTTTCTTCGCGTACTTGCCGCTCGCTGGCTGGGACTGAACGCTGCCGCCGGCCGCTACTTTTACCTCAGCACCGCCGCGCTCAGCATCGTCGGCTATGAGCACAACCAGAGCGAGCCGGCCGTCCGTCTCTGGAACGACTGCCACCACGTCGCGCAATAAGAGCCTATCCGAGAACCCTCTCCCTTCGGGAGAGGGCAGGGTGAGGGCGCCTTGTTCGCCGGCAAATGACCCTCACCCGCAACCGTCTCTCAGAGGGAGAGGGGGGATAGGCTCTAAGCCGCGTTCCGAAGGGTGGGCATTGCCCACGATTTTCCCCCTCTCATTCACTTCTCGGCCAGCGCTTTCACGACGGCATCCTCCAGACCGTCCAACGAATGGCCGCCCCACACGCTGCGGCCCGACCGGTCGTACAGGAAATACGTCGGCGTGCCGTAGATACTCATCACGTCGTACGCCAGCTGCGCGCCATAGCCGATGGGCCAATCGAGTCCGTCGCGCGTCTCCACGAGGCTCTTCAGATGCTGGGCCCGATAGCCGCTCTCCTGCGAAAGGCCGACGAGCTGCACGCCCTGATCGTGGTAGCGTTGGTTGAACTTGATCAGCTCCGGCAGACTTTGAACGCACGGCACGCAGTCGCTCGCCCAGAAATCGACGAGCACGACCTTGCCGCGCAGGTCGTCGGCCGTGAGTGGCTGCTTCGCGTTGATCCAGCCGGCCGCATCC
>DASZZA010000682.1:0-6078 GCA_035545135.1 Lacipirellulaceae bacterium
CCGTCAATGTGTACAAAGTGCGTTGGCGCGAACCTTGTACACACAAACGACTTGGAGGGCACCGCCAATTTTTTATTCCTTACATCGGAACTGGGGATGAGTCAGAAAACGCCGTTGCCACGGTTGTTACGTACTCGTTACGAAAGCGAGGGCGCCTTAGCCGTAGAATCGGGGCGGGGCGAGTGTGTCGGCCGAACAAAAGGAGGACCAAACGATGGCCAGGCTGATGTGGGTTCTTACCGGGATACTGGCGGGGGCTGCCGCGATGCAAGTCGCAGCCAAGGACAACGGTACGAGTATGAGTACGTCGCCACCGCGGCCTGAAGCGGTGGCCGCATTGCGGGCGCGGGGGCCGGAGGGGTTGGCGCAAGCGCTGTCCATTTACGACGGATTGCACCAAAAGCAAGCGCAACTGATGTTCGCCTGTTCGAGTACTCCAGGAGTCGAACTGAAGCAGGTCGGTCGCGATCTGGAAGCGTGGAGTGCGGCCATCGACCAAATTGGCGCACAACGCGACTGCACCGTTTCGCGGCTGTATTGGTATACCGATTTGGCCGGAGCGAAAGAAGCGGCAGAGCGTACCGGCCGACCAATTCTCAGCTTGCGAATGCTGGGAAAATTGACCGACGAATATAGTTGTGCAAACAGCCGGTTTTTTCGCACGGCACTCTATTCCAACAAGGAGATCAGTGATTACCTTCGCAAAAACTTCACTTTGCATTGGCAGAGCGTGCGGCCAGTACCGCGCGTGACGATCGATTTCGGCGACGGACGGAAACTCGCGCGTACTCTCACGGGCAACAGCGCGCACTACGTGCTAGCGAGCGATGGCACTCCGCTCGACGTGCTGCCCGGCTTGTATAGTCCCCAGGAATTTCTCAAATGGCTGCGAACGGTGCACGACTTGGATGAATCGTATAACCGGGCAACTCAAGCCGAGTCTGCTCCGGGTCCCGCTCGCGCTGAGATTTTGAAGCGATTCCACCAAGGTTGCCGCGACGCGATATTGCAGGCATGGGATCGAGACCTGCAGCGATTGGGCGAAAGGCAAGTGAACCTGGTTTCGTCGCGAATCAACATTGCGATGGAAGCTGCGCAACTTGTCGGTGAACCAGTACCCGACAACCGAGCACCCAAGGCGAGAACCGCGGCGCAACGCGCAGTAGCCAAGTCGGCGGCCGAGGTACCGCTCTTACGATTTGCAAATTACGGCGGCCAATGGATGGAGAAAGGAATGGATGACGATCTGTGGAACGCCATCGCAAGACTGCACCGCCCCGAAGTTCGTTTGGACGGCAGCAGCATTGAGGTAATGAAGCGAGAAGCCCCTGCGGCGCGCGTTGCCGCCCGGCTGACCGCCAGCAAAGCCCAGGTGGAAAACCCCGTTCTGCGAATGGTGCGGACATTTGAAGAATCGATCGCGCTCGATACGGTTCGCAACGAGTATTTGCTCCATCGCCGGGTGCATGAGATGCTTGCTCGTACCGCGTCGGGCAGCATGGATTTCGATGCGCTGAATGAATGGGTGTATGCGGATTTGTTTCTGACACCGAGCAGCGACCCATGGTTAGGGCTCGCGCCGCCGGATGTTTATACGGCGCTAGAAAATGGCGGGTGCGTCGTGCCGAAGGCACGGGCTGCAAATCGCGACGGCGGGTAGGGGAACGTTTTGCAGATATCCGACCCGACTCCCGGTACCATTTGTCGTCGCTCGACGGGGCCGGGAGTCGTTATTTTTGATACGATAGAAGAGGAGCATTCGGCCGACCACGAGGTCGCACTCTCGCTTGGCTCATTTCATGATTGCGCGTCGCGTACTGACGATTGAAGACGACGCGGCGATTCGGCGGGGAATCGTCGATGCGCTTAGGTTTGCCGGGTACGAGGTGCTCGAAGCAGCCAATGGTAGCGATGGTTGCACAGTCGCGGTGTCGCGTGAATACGATCTACTGCTATTGGATATGGTGCTACCAGGCAAATCAGGACTGGAAATTTTGCGCGCGGTGCGGAACGCGCGCCCTACGCTGCCGGTAATTATTCTTAGCGCGCGAGGCGAGGAACGCGACCGTGTTACGGGGCTGAAGCTTGGAGCCGACGATTATGTGGTAAAGCCATTCAGCGTCGATGAGCTATTGGCGCGGGTGGAAGCGGTGCTGCGTCGTTCACCGTCGCGACCAACGGACGTCGATCAGTTTCCGATATCGGGCGGCTGTGTGGATTTCGAGCGTTGTGAGGTACGATTCGACGACGGGGCGCGCGAGGCGCTATCGGAGCGCGAACGGGCGCTCTTGCGATATTTCGTGTGTCACGCAGGCCGCGCCATTGGTCGCGAAGAGTTGTTGGCCAACGTTTGGCAGATCGACGCTCGCGGGGTCACTACCCGGACGATTGACATGCACGTCGCCCGGCTGCGGGAAAAGTTAAGAGATACGAATGGCGAACCGCGAGTGCTGCTAACCGTTCGCGGCAAAGGATACATGCTGTCGAAGAGTCCTTAGTCGTTGGTCGCTAGTCTTTAGTACAGTGACGGGCTCCCAAACCACTTGACTCAACTGATTCCTAACGACTAACGACTAAAGCGTGTCTATGAAGCGGCCCTGGCAAGTATGGCTTTTGTTTGCTGCGTGCGCTCTGGGGGCGGTGGCGGGTATGGCGTGGTTGACGCAGCAGGCGCTGCGGGCTGACGAGCGTCGTCGGGCAGCGGAGGCCGAAGCGGAGCTTGAGCAGCGTGTGAGCCTCGCGCTGTGGCGAATGGACACGGAACTGGCGCCGATCATCGCCGCGGAAGTGATTCGGCCCCCGTCCGAATTTCGGCCTTCAATCGGTCCACCGGTAGAACCGCCCCAATACGTGTGGCTGCAATTCGAGGCGCGGCCGAAGGGCATTTGGGTATCGCCGCAAGCCGGGTTGAAACAGGCCAAGGAATCAGCGCGGTTGGCCGAGTTGAGGGCGGCTGTGGGTTTGCCGCAGCTCGTCGCGGAGCTTCCGAACACACCTTTGCCGACGCTGGCTGACGTGGGTAAGAGTCTCGCCGCCGTGAATTCTGAAGCGGTTGGGCCGAATTCGGACGCGGAAAACGATCTCGAATTTTTCGCAAATAGTGCCGCCAACCAAACGGCGCAGGAAGCAGCGCCGCAACAGCGGCAAGTGGCCCAAGCCCCTATCAATGGCTCGAAATTCAGTAAAGAGGCCGACTTCGAACAGCGGAGCAAGCGTTATCAAAGTGCGGCCCAGCAAGGGCTCATCAATGCGGAGCAGCGACCCGCTGTTCCAAGCACGGCCCCCGCCGTGCAGGCCACCATCGGCAACATGCAGGTCGGCAAGCAGCCCGCGCGGGAACTCGTCGGGGTGAGTCGGCCGCTTTGGGTTGGTAACCGCCTGGTATTGGCGCGGCGGGTCAGCGTTAACGGTCAAACCGTCGTGCAAGGTTCCTGGCTCGATTGGCCGCAACTGAAGGCGCACTTATTGGCGGAGACGGTTGATTTGTTGCCGAAAGCCGATTTGGCGCGGGCCGATGACAACGGTTCGGCCGATCCTTCGCGCATGCTGGCTGGCTTGCCAGTTCGACTGGTCGTGGGCGAGCGTGCGGTCGCCGCGGCGGCTGGGCCAACGCTCCGCTGGGCGCTTGGCATCGGTTGGGGGGCCGTGCTACTGGCGGTCATTGCCGCTGCGTTCTTGATGCAAGGTGTGATCAAGCTGAGCGAACGCCGCGCGGCTTTTGTGTCCTCGGTCACGCACGAGCTGCGGACGCCGCTGACGACGTTTCGCATGTACGCCGAGATGCTGGCCCGCGGCATGGTGCCCGATGCCAACCAACGGCAAGATTACTTCAACACGCTCCGGCGCGAGGCGGAGCGTCTGACGCTGCTTGTAGAAAATGTGCTTGCCTACGCGCGGCTGGAGCGAGGCCGACGGCCACAGGCACAAGACTGCATCACACTCGCGTCGTTAATTGAACGCACCGGTCCGCGACTGAAACAACGAGCAGCCCAGGCCGGCATGCAGTGCGAATTGCAATTGGACGACGCAGCAGCCAACGAGGAGTTTACGACTGATCAAGGAGTTGTCGAGCAAATTCTGTTTAACCTAGTCGATAACGCGTCGAAATACGCCCGTGATGCAGCCGATCGGCGGATCCACGTGGAAGGCGGTCGAAACGGTCAATTTGTGAAACTGGAGGTGCGAGACCACGGACCTGGAATTGGTCAGCGGCATCGGTCGCGGCACATGCAGCCGTTCAGCAAAAGCGCGCAGGAATCGGCGGACACAGCGCCAGGCGTTGGTTTGGGACTCGCACTGTGCCGACGGTTGGCGGGGCAACTCGGCGGCCGGCTTGACGTTGGCGCGACGCCAAATGGCGGTGCGGTGGTAACGCTTTATTTACCTGCTTCGTGAGCTGCTATCGTCCGCTGCCCTGCCCTCTCATCGTCGAACGCGGTATATTTTCTAAGCGGTCCAGCGACTTGAATTACCGCGCCGATCGCGAACCTGCCCCTTGCATTCCCGCAACCTGCATGCACCCAGCGATGAAAACTGACGAACTTCGCGAAAAGTACCTGACATTCTTTGAATCGAAAGGGCACAAGCGGTGTCCGAGCGATGTACTCGTGCCGACTTGGGATCCTTCGGTGCTGTTCACGCCGGCGGGCATGAATCAGTTCAAGGACCATTTCCTGGGGAAGGTGAAGCTTGATTTTACACGGGCGACGAGTTGCCAAAAGTGCTTGCGGACAGGCGATATCGATAACGTCGGCCGTACGGCCTACCATCACACGTTTTTCGAAATGCTTGGCAACTTCAGCTTTGGCGATTATTTCAAGCGGGAGGCGATCCATTGGGCGTGGGAATTTCTCACCGAGAAGAAGTGGTTGGGATTCGATCCGGCGCGGTTGAGCGCGACTGTGTACGTTGACGACGACGAGGCGGCCGGGATTTGGGCGAACGACATTGGATTATCTGCCGATCGCATTGAGCGCTGTGGCGAGGATGAAAACTTTTGGCCGGCCAACGCGCCGAGCCAGGGGCCGGACGGAGTTTGCGGTCCGTGCAGCGAAATTTATTTTCATCCCGAGAATGGGCCGGCGGTCGAGATTTGGAACCTGGTATTCACGCAGTTTAATCGCGTGGGCGACCCGCCGAACAACTTGCGGCCGCTGCCGTCGAAGAACATCGACACGGGCATGGGGCTGGAACGAACAGCGGCGACGCTGCAAGGCGTGCCGACGAATTATCACATCGATATCTTGATGCCGATCGTGCTGGCTGCGGCAGAAGTTTGCCACACCCAATACGAATATGAATCAGACAATGGCCGGCGGTTGCGGCGGATCACCGACCACGTGCGGGCCTGCGCGTTTGCTGTGCATGAGAATGTGTACCCCGGCGCCAACAAAGAGAAGTACGTCGTCAAGCGACTGTTGCGGCGGGCCGTGCTCGACGGACACCAGATGGGCATGCGTGAGCCGTTCTTGTACAAGCTCGTGCCGGTTGTCGCCGACGTGATGAAGCGGCCGTACCCTGACCTGCAGGAAACGGTGAAGCGAGTCGGCGGCGTCATCGAAAAGGAAGAGGCCAACTTCTTTGGTACGATCGATGCCGGGCTCAATCACATCGACCGGGTGTTCGAGCAGATGCGGCGCGAAAATCGTGTGACGGTCGATGGCGGGGTAGCTGCCGAGTTGTATCAAACGTATGGTGTGCCGCCGGAGTTGTTCGAGTCGCTGGCCGCGGAACACAACCTGGCTTTCGACTGGCAAGGTTACCAGCGGGCGATGGAACAGCATGGTGAAGTGAGCGGCAAGGAAAAGCACGTGGTGATGGGTACGCGTGGGCCGATCGATTCGCTCAAACGGGCGCTGCATACCAGCGAATTTCTCGGATATGAGACGACGGAAGCGGAGGGCACGATCAAAGGGATCATCGCCGGTGAACCGCCGCAGGATCACCTTTGCGACAAGATGGAAGAAGTCGGACACGGGGACCCGGTTCGCGTGGTACTGGATCGCACACCCTTCTACGGCGAAAGTGGCGGCCAGGTCGGCGATACGGGAAGACTCATCGGCGACGATTTCGAGTTCA
>DASZZA010000683.1:0-4555 GCA_035545135.1 Lacipirellulaceae bacterium
GGCTTGTCGGCCAATCCTTTGGGAACCCAGCGGCGCACCGGCCCGCCGCGGAGCCACTCATCCTCGAACGGCGGGAATTTGCGCAAATCATCGAACGACCGGATTTCGGTGAGCGGATCGAATTTGAGCCGGCGTTTGAAATCGAGCCAAAACGGGCAGCCGGTCGAATCGTGAAAGTGCCAGGCGACGGTTTCAACAACATGGGCATCCAGCGCCTGACGGGCACAACTGGCGGCGACGTCTGAAACTTCGGTCATGGTAATCGCAACATTGCACGCGAGTTGTTTTCGACGACACCAGCTTAGCAGTTGCACCGCGACGACGGTAGGATATGGGTCAGCGCCAAGCTGCTACGACGCCGAGCAACGCGCATGAAAAAGCCCTGCATTCGCAGGGCTGTTGTTTTTTGTGTTTGCTTGCGAAAAAACCAGGCAATCGCGCCCAAGTGATTAGCCTTGCTGCGAATTCGCCGGATTGGGAACGCTGCTCAGTTGGGCCAACACTTGAATCACGCCGTTGAGATGCGCGAGACGCGGGCCATAACGGTCGACAAATTCGTTGAGCAGAAACTCACCTTCGACCATGTCGTCGCTGGTGTCGTTAATTTCATCGGTCATTCGCTCGAGATACTCGATCTGCACTCGGGTGAGTGCCTCTGCCGACTCGCGACAGGCGCTCGCCAATGCCGGATGTGCATTTCGCCATTGATTGAGCTCATTGGCCCGCTGTTTCTGATTGGCGGCAACCACATTGCCTAGTTCTTCCAGCAGCTCATTCGTTCGTTCTTGGGCAGAAAGGATTTCTCGCAGCAGCTCCGTTTGCTCGTCGCGCGAGTTCGAAACGGGGTGCGAGTGTGTTGCGCTGGAAACGTCGACTTGTGAAAATAATTGCGGTGCGGGTCGGCGGGTAATTGTCATGACCGATTGAATCCTGAGGAATTGTTCGGCGGTAAATGGGCCGCGGGGGGCTGCAAGCCGGCTGGTTTTTAGAACAAGCCCTGGGCTGGTTGGAAGTCCCCCCACGGTTGTTCAGACGCTAGGAGCGGCACGCGGAACCGCATGTCACCCAACGAATATAAATCGCCTGCTTGGACGAGTCAGCGGCCGAATGCTTCGAGCCACGACTCCGGGAAGTAGCACCTCCCACGAATGCTTCCAATAGTTTAACGCGGCGATGAATCAATTTCCAGGTTTCGGCGAACTTTTCTTTGTGCAACTACTTCCGGCAAATACGCGACAGATAACGACAAAGCCAAATAGGGACTTAGAACGCGATCAAAACGTCCGAGTTCTCAGTCTAAAGTCGCATCCAAAGCAGTCCCGATGGAAACAGTACTTCGACGGCCTTTTCCAAACAGGTGTCTGGAACCCAATCTGCCGTCGATCATCATCCCTCCGCTGCATAAACATCTGGGTTCCCGACACCTTTGTTGACAAGCACCGATGGCAGCGGCCGCCCGCAAGATTTGCCCAATTTGACGCCCGAGCCTTCAACGCTATCGGTTCCGATATTCGCAATGCCAAACGAAAACGCCATCGCCGAAACTTCTATTGGCTATCTCTCCATGTTGGAATTCGCCGACCACGGCTATTTCGGCGGGTACCTCCTTATTTCGCTATTCGGGCGGCCACTCGAGTTTCACTGTACCGCACCGGTTCGGCCCAGCCGGGCACAAAGGATTCTGTACGGTCCGACGCTCGAACCGTATTTGCTCGGCGAGCAGATTGCCGCAGCGCTGCTGGGCGCAGCCAAAATATCGCCCAGCTTGATACTGACCGATCGCGAAGCCACACTGCATATCCGCACACGAAGCCAGGTCCCCATCGTGCTTTTGTCGCAAAACGGCGGCCCATCAACAGAGGCGCTTCGACAAATTCAAGATTCGCAACCGACGGACAAAGCTAGCACGCAACTCGACTGCCACGCGACGTTATCGGCCGGATCGCACCGCACATTTGGCGTGAGCGTGTACGACTTCCAGTTGCCGCTTGGTTTTGAGGCCGACCGCGACGAAGCCGTTCGACTCCTTAATGAGCTGTCGCGTCAGGTCGATTTGGCCGAACCGTTCCACCGGATTTATGAAGCCATTCGCGAAGCCCAGCGGCTTGGCGACCGCGATGCTGAGACCCATGACCAAGCCGCATAGCCGATTTCGAACAGATTTGTCGTGTTCGCTGCTCACGAACGACCTCGCGCTTGCGAAACGTCCCGCCATTGAGACGTGGACCATCAGCGAGCCGGCGCTCGATCAATTACGTTGCCGCGATCAATGGCATGTTGAGCTGCCGCGAGAACGCCTCGAGCTTCACTTGGCGCCAAGCGGCATCGTGTCGACGACGTTGGTGCCGCCACGTATCGACACGATCGGTTGCCTCTTTGCACCGAGCACAGAACAAGGGGACGAGACCACCAAAACGGACTATCTTTCGTCGGGAAACCTTCCTCCACGCTCCTTGCTCCATGCTCCCCGCTTCACTTGCATTCGCCCGCCGCGCGATGTGGTGAAGCTCGAAGACCGATTACATCTCCTATTACAACCGCCGCTCGAAGCACTGCTCGCGGCGCAGGAGCTTCGATTTCCGAGTCGCCCGTTTGGGTTTCAATTGGATGGAGTCGCATTCCTTTATCCGCGACATCGCGCAGTGCTTGCCGATGAAATGGGTCTTGGCAAAACCATGCAAACGATCACCGCCATGCGTCTATTGGTTCATCAAGGCCAAATGCGACGCGTGCTGCTGATTTGTCCCAAGCCGCTGGTGACCAACTGGCTGCGGGAGTTCGCCAGGTGGGCTCCCGAGATACCGGTTATGCCCATTGAAGGTGGGCCAAATCGCCGTCAATGGCTGTGGCAGACGAGCACCGCGGTCGTCCGCATCGTCAACTATGAAACGGCCGTTCGCGACCGCGAATTGGTGTGCAACCCGGAGGATGATTACGACCTCGTGGTGCTGGACGAGTCGCAGCGAATCAAAAACGCTGCAAACGCGACTAATGAACTTGTTCGCTCGATTCCGCGGCGGCGCAGTTGGGCGCTAACCGGTACGCCGATCGAAAACAGCGTCGACGACTTGCGCGGAATCTTCGAGTTTGTGTCGCCCGGCCTGGTGCAACCCAAGATGAAGCCGCGGGCCGCCGGGCGGGCTGTAGCCGACTACGTACTGCGGCGCACGAAAGACAAAGTGTTGTCCGACCTGCCGCCGAAATTGTTTCGCGATGCAGAAATCGACCTATCGCCCGAACAGGCCGAATCCTACCGGCTGGCCGAGGACGAGGGCGTGGTGCACCTTCGCCAGATGAAAGGTGCGTTGACCATTCACCACGTGTTCGAGCTGGTTTTGCGGTTGAAACAAATCTGCAACTTCGACCCAGCGACCGGCGTGAGCAGCAAGTTCGAGCGGCTCGAGGCGGACCTGGACGAATGCGCCGCGAGCGGACGCAAAGCGATCGTCTTCAGCCAATGGGTGCAAACGCTCGCCGAGCTTGGCAGGCGGCTCGGGCGGTTCGCCCCGCTGGAGTATCACGGGCAAGTGCCCAGCCGTCAGCGGGACGCCGTCGTGGCCCGTTTCCGCGAAGATCCGGATTGCCACGTTATCCTGATGAGCTATGGCGCCGGCGGCGTGGGCTTGAACTTGCAATTCGCCAGTTACGTGTTTCTATTCGACCGCTGGTGGAACCCGGCTGTGGAAGATCAGGCGATCAACCGGGCACATCGGATCGGCGTGCAGCGGGCTGTCACCGTTACGCGGTTTCTCGTGCGCGACACCATCGAGCAGCGGATCAACGAGATACTGGAGCGGAAGCGGGCGCTATTCGACACCGTTTTCAACGATGCCCACGCGACTCCCACCAGCCGCCTTTCGCGCGAGGAGATATTCTCGCTCTTCAGTCTCGAAGCGGCGTGAGGGCAGCGCGCTGCCGGCGAGCTTACAGCTATGGAGTGGAACCCACTGGGCGACACGCGGTAACGGGATCAATGAACGGCACGATGCGCTAGCGCGGGTGGCACCGGTTCTCGAACCGCTCCCGTGTGCGTGGCCAGAGGTTCCGTGACAATAGTTTGCTTCTTACGGCTTCGCCGCATTGGTTCAAGAACCAGGCTACCCACTTGAAGTGGGTAGCCACTTTACCCAAGTGACCACAATTCGTTGTGGTCTTGTTGCCGTGCAGTTTATGGTACGCCGATGGCGTTTCACTCCCGAAGCCCAGGGTCGCCGCGAAGCGGCGCACCCCTGGGTGGACAAGCCGCGCTCCTTCCGTTTACGCCGCAGGCGTTACACATTGGCTAAATGGGATTTTCAAACGACACGTATAACTCCTTCGGTGTTACCGAAGCCACCGGGCACGCGAACCCATGGTGCGCGGCTGAGCCGCAACCGTGGGCTGTGGAGCTGAACCGCTTCGCGGTACCAATAAGCCCTCCCAGGCGGCCCGTTATAGCCGGAATCACCGGAACACTTCCGCGCCCCGCCGTCCGTTAAATCCTGCCAATTGGATCATGCGGCTCTTTCCGATCGATTCGACGGACGCGGCGCGTCGATAAGTACAACATAACGGG
>DASZZA010000684.1:0-3885 GCA_035545135.1 Lacipirellulaceae bacterium
CAGCTCTACGGCCTCATCTTTCGCGATATTCTTCCGTCGCACGAGAAGAAACTTGAGCGCCGCACGAGTTACCTGCATTGGGATTGTGCGAACATCGAAGAGAATCCGGACGTTTGGCTGCGATATTATGCGAGTGCTGCCGAGCGGGTGATGTGGGCCGAGGAGTACGGTCAACCGCTACCACCGCACGACGAGCCGCCGTTCAAACGAGAATTGCCGCGGGCGCCTCTGTAAAGCAGCCGTCAGGCGTCTGGTTTCTGATGTCGCGGCGGTCGCCTAAAGCAACTCCGGCCAGATCGCGTCGCTCACGAAGATTCCCTTTCGCGTGAGGCGGATCTGCTCACCGTCATCGGCAAGCAACTCCAGTTCCGTGAGTTTCTGTAGCTGTGGGGCGATGAGGTCACCGATCTCAAAGCCGGTTCGGTTACGGAACTGTCGCCGCGAAATGCCTTCCATTCGCCGCAGGCTGAAGATGAGCAGTTCGCGGGCACGGGCTTCTGGCGGGAGTTCTTCGCGATCTGCCACGGGTGACTCGCCCAAAAGAACGCGCTGGAGGTACGTGGTCGTACTGCGGTGGTTCGTCTCGCGGACGCCTTGGATGTAGCGTGCGGCGCCGGGACCGTACGCAAAGTATCCCTCGCCCGACCAATAGACCTGGTTGTGCCGCGAACGATGGCCAGGCTGGGCGAAATTCGAGATTTCGTAATGCTCGAAGCCTGCCGCCGTGAGCCGATCAATGGCGAGCGCGTACATCTCCCGCTGCAGGTCCTCATCGACCTCAATCAAATCGACACGCAGCCGGCGCGACCAAAACGACGTGCCTCGTTCGAACGTGAGCCCGTAGGTCGACACATGATCGGGCTCCAGCTCGATCGCCGCTTCGAGATCGGCCGCCCATTGGTCCAGCGTTTCCCCCGGCGTGGCAAAGATCAGATCGAGCGCGACATCCATTTCCGCTCGACGAGCCAGTCGAATCGCTTCGTGTACGTCCTCCGGATTGTGATCGCGCTCCAGAAGCTGCAGCTTTTCCGCGCGAAACGATTGGCCGCCGAGACTCAACCGGTTGACGCCAAGCTCGTCGAGAGTTTCGATGAGCCGCGCGACGATGTCGGCCGGATTGGCCTCCACGGTCCACTCGTAGTCGTTTGCCAGTGGATGCCATTGCAATGCCGTACTGGCCAACGTCCGGAACTGCTGGTCGTCGAGATACGTTGGCGTGCCGCCGCCGAAGTAGAGCGTGTCGACTTCGTATCGCTTAGGGTGGGCACTGCCCACCAATGACAAGTGGGGTTCCTTGGTGAGTCGGTGGGCGCTGCCCACCTTACCGGCCAATTCCGATTCAAGGGCCTGCAAATAGTCGCCAATTAAGTCCTCACGCCCTGCTACCAGCGTGAAGTTGCAATAGCCGCACCGATGACGGCAAAACGGCACGTGGATGTAAGCCGCGCGGGGCGGCTGGTTGATGCCAAGTTGATGTGATGGAACGCATGGTTCCGGAATCAAACGACTCATTAGGACAATTCTACGGTTCCGCCGTACCGTCTGCTATGATCGTGTCAACCGGAGACTTTTCTTATGCACGGCGCACATGAATTCTTAGAGACGCTGGCCCTCGTTCTCTGCGTTGCCGCCGTGACCACCGTTCTCTTTCAACGCCTCAAACAACCGGTCGTGCTCGGTTATTTGTTGGCCGGCATGCTCGTCGGAACCCATGTGCCGGTGCCGTTCGAAGCACAAGGAGACGTCATTCGCAATCTGGCCGAGTTAGGCGTCACGTTGTTGATGTTCCTGCTCGGCGTCGAATTCAGCCTGGGCAAATTGATCCAAGTGGGTCCGGTCATTGGGTTTGTCGGACTCGTTGAATGCAGCTTCATGATCTGGCTCGGTTATTCGGCAGGCCAGGCATTCGGGTGGCCCCGACTGACCAGCTTCTTTGCCGGGGCGATGCTGGCCAGCGCTAGTACCACGATTATTGTTAAGGCCTACAACGAGCAGCACATCAAAGCTGATTTCACGCGCATCGTCTTCGGCGTGCTGCTGCTCGATGACCTGATCGCCATCATATTGATCGTTATTCTTACCGCGCTCTCCGAGGGAGAAGGATTGACGGCTTTGGAACTCCTGCGAACCGCCGGAAGATTAGCTTTATTCCTGACCGTGATGTTAATTGTCGGACTACTTTTGGTTCCCAGGCTCATGAGGGCAATTGTCCGATTGAACCGAACGGAAACCACGGTGGTGGCCAGCGTCGGCCTGGCATTCGCCTTTGCGATGGTGGCTGCTGCCAGCGGTTATTCCGTTGCCCTCGGCGCTTTCATTGCAGGCAGCCTGGTAGCCGAGTCGGGCGTCGAGCAGCAGGTCCAGCGCGTCGTCGAACCCGTGCGCGACATATTCGCGGCCATTTTCTTCGTGTCGGTCGGCATGCTCATCGACCCGGCACAGGTGGCCGCCCACTGGCCGACCGTACTTATCTTCGTGGCCCTCGTCGTGGTAGGGAGAATTAGCGCCGTGACCGTCGGCACGTTTCTTACCGGGCAGAGCGTCCAAACTTCCTTGAAGGTTGCCATGAGCATGGCCCAGATCGGCGAGTTTTCATTCATTATCGTCGGCGTAGGTCTCGCGAGCGGCGCGACTGACCAGCTCCTCTACTCGATCGCAGTCGCAGTGTCTGGGATTACCACGCTGCTGACACCCTGGCTGATCCGCGCAGCGGAACCTGCTGCTGCCTGGGTCGATCGAAAACTGCCACGCTCCTTGCAGACATTTGCCGCCCTCTACGCCTCGTGGCTCGAGCAACTCAGAACCCGTTCGGAGCCCGACGAGCCCGACCGCCTCCGCCCAGCGGTACGCTGGTTGGCCCTGGATACCGTCGTTGTCGCCGCCATCATCATTGGCGCGTCGATTGAAATGGAACGCATCGTCGAGTTTGCGCAAGATCGCTTCAACGTCGCCAGGCACACAACGAGAGCGGCCGTTGTCGTCGGCGCAACGCTGCTCACAGCGCCGTTTTGGTTTGGCATGGTGCGCGTGGCACGCTATCTGGGATTCGAACTGGCGACGCGGGTATTCCCCGCGACTGACCGGGCACAACTCGATCTGGCCGCGGCGCCCCGGCGATTGCTGATCGTCACGCTGCAGTTGGCCATCGTCCTCTTAGTCGGTCTGCCCCTGATTGCGATCACACAACCGTTCCTGCCACCGTTTCGCGGGGCGGCCGTGTTGCTCCTGGTTTTGCTCCTGTTGGCTGCCGCGTTCTGGCGCGGAGCCACAAACTTGCAGGGCCACGCAAGGGCAGGCGCACAAGCCTTGGCCGCCGCACTGGCGCGCCAAACTCGTGCGGGTCGAAAGGCCGGCGCCGCTCACGCGATGGAAGATGCGAACCGCATTCTTGCCGGGCTCGGCTCACCCGTTGCCGTCGAAATCCGACCCAACAACCCACACGTCGGCCAGTCGCTGGCCGACATCAAACTCCGCGGCCTGACCGGCGCTACCGTGCTTGCCATCCAACGCGGCGAGACCTCCGTTGCTGTCCCATCAGGAAGCGAGCGATTGCAACCTGGCGACATCCTTGCCGTCGCAGGCACGCACGAAGCCGTCGAAGCAGCGAAAAAACTGCTCGCCACCAAGGAATAATGTGGAGCGGAAGGGAGTCGAACCCTCGACCTCTGCATTGCGAACGGCACCCGCCCACTACGCTAAAACACGTAAAAAGTGGCACTCCAACGTGTTACGCCTATCGTAGTTACTGCCTATTCTGCCTTCAATGACCCCTTTTGACCCCTTAGCGTGTAGTGAAGCGTGTAGTAGTTCTGGGGTTTGGGAACTACACGCTTCACTACACGCTTGGCCCCGTCATGCGACGACGGCACGGGAATCGTCAAAGGG
>DASZZA010000685.1:0-1990 GCA_035545135.1 Lacipirellulaceae bacterium
GACATCGGCGTCGGCTCCGGAACCAAGATGGCCCTTGTTTGCAAGACCCAGGATCTTTGCCGGACCGGCGCGCGTGATGATCGCGACCTCATTCAGCGTGTATTCGCGATCAAGGTCCGCCAGCGTTGAGCGTTCGACAACCTTCGGCGGGCATTTTTTGAGAACGTCCCGGCGATACGCGCGGTCCATCAGGAGCCGGATAATTTCTGGATAGGCTAGAAACGACCCGCCATTGGGATGATCGGTGCTCATCACGACGCGCCATGGGTCATCCACCAGCAAGTACCACTCGAGACCAATTGCCCATTGCAGCGAGTGCACTAACGACTTGTTGCGGTATTTGATGGGCGTGATGCCGCAGCCCGATTCCATTTCGGTGTCGCTCGAAAACCACTTCGACTTGAAGATGTTCGATAGGTAATAGCCGAGCGGCCCGTCGGCCGTCATGCTCGTCGTCTCGCCAAACATCACCTGGCCTACGTCTACCGTAACATTCTTGTGTGCGTTGACATATTCAGACAGTGGCGCCGTTTTACTATTGAACGTGTTTTCGTCGCCTTCGCCGCCGCCGTAGCTGTGGAATTGAATGTGTGTGACGTGAGCGCGGTGGCCCTCCAGGGCCTTCATGGTTTCCAGCGTCGTTTGCCAGTTGCCGGGTATGCCCAAATTGTTGCAGTGAATATGCACCGGATGAGGCAGTCGAAGCTCCGATGCAGCTTGGGCAACGCTACTTATTATCTGCCGCGGCGAAACGCCAAAGTGACCGATCGGTTGATCGATTGAGTGAACATTGCCGCCCTGACGACTCTTCCACGCTTCCACGCCGCCCGGATTTACTAGTTTGGGCGCATAGCCCTTCGTCGCACCGAGCAGCCAAGCGACGAATGCCTTTAATTTCTGCGGCTCATTCTGCTGAATCGACCGCATAACGTAGTGGTTGTTGCCCATGAGGACGTAAAAGCCCTTGTCGATGCAAGGCGTGTCCTCGAACTCCTCGTGTGCATGACGAGCCCCCAGCGGTGGAACGGCCGCATCGAATGCCGTGGTGTAGCCCATTCCGGCGTATTTGTAGCCGGTCGCGAACGTGCTCGGCACGCTGCCCAAACTGCCGCTGCGCGTGATTGAAGTGCGAGGTAACACGTCGTTGCGCTTCTCTTCCGGCCGCATCTTGCGAGCGACGTTCACCTTCGGACCGGCTATATGGCAGTGCAAGTCGACGCCGCCCGGCATCACGACCAATCCACGCGCATCTATTTCTCGTGTTGGCCGAACAGTTGCATCCGCCGGCGCGACGACAATCTTACCATCTGTAATCCATAGGTCTCGCACTTCGCCATCCACGCCGTTCGCCGGATCGTAAACGGTGCCGCCGGCGATTTTGATGAGATCGGCCATCGAATCGAAATGCAAGCAGACTTAAGAACGAAGGCTCAGAGACTGAGAGACAAAGAATGGGGAATCATCGCACGTCATCCGTGTCATCGGTCATCCGTCATCCTTCATACGCGGCTCCTCGACCGGACATCCGGCGTGTATGATGATAGCCGCGCAATTCGAACAGAGCAATTTGTGCGCGCAATGATCGAGTTCGTCCGCAACGGTAATTGAAGCAGCGTGAGGCCCACATGTCGCAAACATTTTCCGACGTCGCTTGTACGGTTTGCGGCTGCGTGTGCGACGATTTGCGGCTAACATTCGACGGAAATCAACTGACGCACGCCGACGGGGCGTGCCAGCTCGCCCAACCGTGGTTCAACGCGCTATCAAATCCGCCGGAACGGCCGCTCGCAACGATCGATGGCCGGTCCACCACGCTCGAATACGCTATCGACCGTGCGGCCGAGCTCCTCGGCCGCAGCCGCGCGCCGCTGATCTGGGGTCTCTCGCGCAGTAGCACCGCGGGACAGCGAGCTGCCGTATTGCTCGCCGAACAGATTGGCGCAACCGTCGATACGACGGCGTCCGTTTGCCACGGACCTTCGATCGTGGC
>DASZZA010000686.1:0-5086 GCA_035545135.1 Lacipirellulaceae bacterium
GTGTAACCAAACTCTGCCCGCAGCCAATCCGCAACCGATTTGCAGGTTATGGCCGCGGCCTACGATAATCGATGCCAGTCGGCAAACGCAAACCGTCGCTCACGTCGACGCACTCATCCGCGTCCATAACCTGCAAATCGGTTGGGGACTCGCGGCAATATTGGTTTCATGGAGAGACAACAGCGCGCTGGTTGCCTCGGCAAGCGTACCGTTGCGCGGCGGCGCTAGCCTCACCCCCTCCCTTAATCCCTCCCCGCTGAGGGGATGGAGTACAATGGTGCGCTCACGCGAGGTCGAAGCGGTCGAGGTTCATTACTTTGTTCCAGGCGGCGACGAAGTCGTGGACGAACTTTTTGTGGGCGTCGGAGCTGCCGTAGACTTCGGAGAGAGCGCGTAGTTGGGAGTTGGAGCCGAAGACCAGGTCGACACGCGTGGCGGTCCACTTGAGTTCGCCCGTTTTGCGGTCGCGGCCTTCGAACAGGTCGGCCTCTTTCGAGACCGGCTTCCACTCGGTGCGCATGTCGAGCAGGTTCACGAAGAAGTCATTGGTGAGCGACTCGGGCCGCTTCGTGAAGACACCGTGCCTGGCGCCTTGGAAGTTGGTATTCAGGACACGCATACCGCCCACCAGGACGGTCATTTCGGGCGCGGTGAGAGTCAGCAATTGGGCCTTATCGACCAGCAGAGCTTCGGCCGGTACGGTGTACTTGCCCTTCAGGTAATTTCGGAAGCCGTCGGCGATTGGTTCGAGCACCGCGAACGATTCCACGTCGGTCTGGTTCTGCGAGGCGTCCATGCGGCCCGGAGTGAAGGGAACGGCGACGTCATGGCCGGCGCTTTTGGCGGCTTGCTCGACGGCGGCGCAACCGGCCAATACGATCAGGTCGGCCAGCGAAACTTTCTTGCCGCTGGTCTGGTCGCCGTTGAACGTGCTCTGGATATTTTCGAGCGTCGTGAGCACCTCGGCCAGTTGGCGCGGCTGGTTGACTTCCCAATCCTTCTGCGGCGCCAAGCGAATACGGGCGCCGTTCGCGCCGCCGCGCTTATCGGAGCCGCGGAACGTGGACGCAGAGGCCCAAGCGGTCGCCACCAACTGAGAGAGCGGCAAACCGGAAGCCAGGATTTTGCTCTTCAGCGAGGCGATGTCCTTGGCATCGATCAAGGGGTGATTCACAGCGGGGATCGGGTCCTGCCAAATCAAGTCTTCGGCGGGGACCTCCGGGCCGAGATACCGCGCACGAGGGCCCATGTCGCGGTGAGTTAGCTTGAACCAGGCTCGGGCGAAGGCGTCGGCGAACTCATCGGGATGCTGCATGAACCGCCGACAGATTTTTTCGTACGCCGGGTCGAACCGCAACGAGAGATCGGTAGTGAGCATCGTGGGCAGGCGCTTTTTTGCCGGATCGTGCGGATCGGGAATCGTTGGCTTGGCTCCTTTCGCGACCCACTGCTGCGCGCCGGCCGGACTTTTTGTGAGCTCCCATTCGTAGCCGAACAGGTTCTCGAAGTAGTTGATGCTCCACTTCGTCGGTGTCGTGCTCCAGGTGACTTCGAGGCCGCTGGTGATGGTGTCGTTGCCTACGCCGGTGCCGAAGGCGTTTTTCCAGCCTAGTCCCATCTCCTCGAGTCCGGCAGCTTCGGGGTCGGGGCCGACATTCGAAGCGGGCGCTGCGCCGTGCGTCTTGCCGAAGGTGTGGCCGCCGGCGATGAGCGCGACCGTTTCCTCGTCGTTCATAGCCATGCGGCCGAAGGTTTCGCGGATGTCGGGGGCTGCCGCAAGTGGGTCGGGATTGCCGTCGGGGCCTTCGGGGTTGACGTAGATCAGGCCCATTTGCACCGCGGCGAGCGGATTTTCGAGACGGCGGCTATGAATGTCTCCATCCGCCGTGTCGTCGGATACGAGCACTGCGTCGTCTTTGCCCTTGGTGACCCCCTCGGAACCATGCTTGTAGCGGATGTCGCCGCCGAGCCAGGTTTTTTCGGCGCCCCAGTACACATCCTGATCAGGCTCCCAGACATCCTCGCGACCGCCGCCGAAGCCAAACGTCTTGAAGCCCATCGTTTCGAGCGCGACATTGCCGGCCAGGATTATCAGGTCGGCCCAGGAAATTTTGCGGCCATACTTCTGCTTGATCGGCCAGAGGAGCCGGCGCGCCTTGTCGAGGCTGACGTTATCCGGCCAACTGTTAAGCGGTGCGAAGCGCTGCTGGCCTCTGCCGCCGCCGCCGCGGCCATCGCCGGTGCGGTAAGTGGCGGCGCTGTGCCACGCCATGCGGATGAACAGCGGCCCGTAGTGGCCGAAGTCGGCGGGCCACCAGTCCTGCGAGTCGGTCATCAGCGCGGCAAGATCCTTCTTCACCGCTGCAAGGTCGAGTGTTTTGAACTCTTCCCGGTAGTTGAAGCCCTCGCCCATCGGGTTGGACTTGGAGGAGTGCTGGCTCAATAATTCGAGGCGCAATTGGGTCGGCCACCAGTCGCGGATGGTGGTGCCGCCGCCAGCTGTGTGCTTGATTGGGCATTGGGTTTCGGTGGACATGCGACTTCTCCTTTATCGGAACGCGATTCGTTGAATGACGATGTGTTGTATGAACGGTTGTTTGCGAAGAACACCGGCGAATGATTCAATTTGTCTTTGCAGATTTGTCATCTGTTATGGCCATTTCGGAAATGACCAATTCAAACACCAGATTAACCGATTTGACGCTGCGGAGACAGTCATCGGAGAGGACTGCAGCACCGCCGAACTCCGGTGCAGCCTTACGCCTGGCGCGCTCCGCTGGCAAGATATGGATGTAAGTGGAGGGTGTGTCGAATCCGCGCGACACACCAGGAAAAAGTATGTGGCGTATCTCGCGGATTTGACAGACCCTACGGCTTTATTGCGCTCGCCGAGACGCCGCATTCGGCATTTCGTTCACACACCGGCAATGCGGCGCTTGTACTCAGCCAGTGCGGCATCGAGTCGCTGGTGAGCAGTCGTATCGCCGGGCACGTTGTGCGAGGGGTGAATAAATAATTTTACGCCGCGGTCGGCCAGGAGTTCGGCCACGGTGCAAACGGTCATCCACACGCAGGTGACGAAAGCCATCGTGGAGACGGGACCGACTTTATCCTGGTGGTTTTTGAGCGGGACGGAGGCGTCCTCGGCCGGGGCGCAGGAATCGACGACGATATCGGCGATGTCGAAAATCGTTTTGCCGCACGAATGCCGCGTCTGTTTGCCACGGGCGGCGGCGGCCGACCCGTAGGCGATGACCTTCATGCCGCGCTTCTTCGCTTCCAAGGCGACGTCGATGTTCACGTTGTTGATGCCCGAGTGTGAAAAAATCCACACGCAATCGCGGGGGTCGAAGTCGTAGCCCTTCATGATCTCGGAGCCAAAACCCTCGGCCCGTTCGAGAAACAAAAACTGGTGGACGCCCATTTCGCCGACGATGCGGGTGAAGAAGGTGAGCGGCAGCTCGACCATCGGATGAAAGCCGACGAAGCCACCGATGCGCGGGTACATTTCTTCGACAGGAATGGTGGCGTGTCCGCAGCCGAAGGTGTGTACCCAGCGTCCGGCGGCGATAGAGTCGGCCATTACCTGGGCGGCGCGGTGAATACTTTCCATCTGCGTTTGCTCGATACGGTCCATTACCGCGCGGGCATTGGTGAGCCATTGGGTTGCGAGGGAGTTCATTTCTGATTTTCTGGGTTGCGGGTAGCGAATTGTTTGATGACCATCAACAACAGCAGTGCGGAGAATACCAAGAGGCAAAGCAACATGATCGGGTATTGCCTCACTCCGTATCCATGCGCGACATGACCGAACGTTTTGTTGATGGCCATGTTGCCGGTCAGGGCCAGGACGAAGACGGTGCTGAATGCGGCGCCCGATTGTTGCGGATAGCGGTCGCCGACGAAACCGAGGACGACCGGGAAGATTGCGGCGAGACCCATGCCGATCAACAGCGGGCCGAGCAGCGCGGCGTGATAGTTGTTGGTGCTCGTCAAGAGAACTGCCCCACACGTAGTTGTGCCGACGCTCACCAATAGCACGGTGCGCGAGTTGACGCGCGTCAGCAGTGATGAGAGTGCGAAGCGAGTTACCACCATTGCGCCGGTGAGTGCGACGAGGGCGAGCTGTGCGTCGCGCTCTGTGAAACTCTGCCCGGCGAGCACAGCGTTTTTGAAGTAGCGGGTGGTCCAATCGTTCGACATGCCTTCCATGCCGCTTTGAACGGCCAGTGCCAAGCAGGCAAAGAGAAAAGACGGCTCACGCAACAGGGCAAATCCGGAGGCGAGTGACAGCTTTTCGGCACGCTGTTTGGGCGGGGGAAAGGCGATCGCCAGGCAATACGCGGCGGGAATCAAAACTAGCGTGCCGATTGCGGAGACGATGGTGCTCAGAGAAAAGGTGCGAGAGAGAATCGCAATTGCGCTGGGCATGGTAAGCGCTCCGATGCCGAAGAAAACGCCAAGTAAGCTCAGCTTCGCGCCGCGCTCGCCTTCGCTGACGTCGGCGGCGAGGGCGTTCGTCGCACCGTTGAGAATGCCGCCGCCAAATCCGATTGCGAATACGAAGAGTTGGACCAGCCGCTTGCTTACCGCGTATGCCATGCCCTCCAGCGCAACGCCGACGATCAGCGATGCGGCAATGAGCATCCAACGATACCCGAAGCGATCGACGATTGGGCCGAAGACCAGCGAGCCGACGAGGATACCGAACGGCAGAAGTGCGGTGAGGGTTCCGATAGCGGAATCATCCAGTTTGAACCGCGCGGCCAGCATGTTGTTGACCGAGCCGAGCGAGAGAAACACGACGCCGAAGAGCAGCATTCCGAGGCAGGCGGCGGCGAAGACGAGGTTTTTGCGATACATAGCCAAACGTCGCCGAATCACGGTGCGTCGTCCAATAGATGAAAAGTCAATTCGAGCCGATCCCAGAACCGTCTGGGGGAGAAGGGGACAGGCACATTTTGCTCCGAAGACTGCGCAAAATGAGCCGGTCCCCGACAGTTCTGGGAATACTCTTAAAGTCGCGCCGAACGTAAGGCAGTGTACCCTGCTCCATATAACGCAGCATCGCCGCCGAGTTGCGAGG
>DASZZA010000687.1:0-2459 GCA_035545135.1 Lacipirellulaceae bacterium
TAATGGGCCTCATCGATGAGATACCAGTTGGGTCGGCCCGTGCGGCTGCGATATTCCATCAGTGCCGCCAGAATTCGGGCAAATACGGGCGGTTGCTCGGCCGGCGGTGCGCCGAATAAGCTAATGACGCAACTCTTGTTCGGATCTTCGATTACCTGAAGCACTTCTTCGACGGCCGGCGTTTGCTGGATTGTTCCCAGCACGACCGGCTCTTTCAATTCCTGGTAATCACCCTCGGGATCGATGACGACGATTTGGTAACGCGCATCCATAAGCTGCTCGAGCATGGTGAGCGCCAATTTCGACTTGCCTCCTGCCGGTCCGCCTGTCACCAGCACGCGAGTACCGTACACAGGAATGCGAACTTCGGTTCCATCCAAGGCCGTGCCGACGAGAATTCCTGCTTCAGCACGATGGCCGACGTGTTGCAAATCGTTGTCGAGCATTTGTTCGATTAGCTCGATGACTCCACGGCCGCGCGCTTGCGTCGTGATAAGATCGGCTTGTTTCTTCACGACATCGAGCGCGTTCTTCACTGCGACTGAAATATGGCAGAGTTTGAGGAACGCTTCGTCGTTTTCCGCGTCGCCCACCCCGACCGTGTTGTGGTGCGAGATACCCAGCTTCGTTAACGCCGCACGCAGACCGGTGGCTTTGTTGACACCCGTCGGAAGGATCATGACGGCCCCCTTGTTAAAAATAATTTGCAGCTCGAGCGCCAGCTCGCGAATCGTTTCCAATACGACTGTTTCGTACGGTTCCCAGGTGGCAACGATCACGTCGCCGACCTCAATTTGTGGCACGCCCCGGCGAGCTAGTTCATCGATGAAACACTTGGGAGGTTGCTCGGCAAGAAGCGTTCGCTGATTGGTTTCTGGCTCGAAGAGGACGGCGCCATTGTCGGCCACGACCAAATCGAATACGCGAATCTGCGGGAAGACATGCAACAGTTGTTCGACGATCCGGCCGGTAACGAGGATCAGTCGGCGGCCCGACTCCCTAAGCCGGCGAAGGGCGTCGATCGTTTGGTCATCCACGATGCCGTCGGTGGCGAGCGTTCCGTCGTAATCGACAGCAAGAGCGTGGTATTGCATGCCGAGTTGAGCGAGCAATTTTAGTGCCATCGATCGCCCGGTCGCTGGCAGTGTCAACCATATCGACTGGCTCCGATTGACGAAACCGGCCGAATTTAGGCCAACTTGTGAGGGTCTTGCGTACGCGTAAGTGAGGAAGTGCCTCACTTACCAACATTATGCAAGAGCTATCGTGTGATATTGGCTTTTGACCAAACTCGACGAATCCCAACGGGATTCCATTATTCAGACCGGGGTTGGCCGGCTTGGCGAGCCTACCCCGGCTCGATAGACGAACCAAGCATACAACCCTGAACGGGTTGGTATCGCAGCTGAATGACATCAACGCCTGCAGCGGTGTCCCGTTCGCGACTCGAAACCCTGGGGTAGGTCGCTTCGCGGCCAAACGCCAGGCTGATTGATTCAATCCCGTCGCGATTGGCAATCGCCAGCAATTGCATAACGTTTTTACGCGCGGGGTTACGGACATTACTCGCGCCGCCGTCGATAGGTGTGTGGAACACGAAGAGTCGCGTTGCCGGTGCATAGTATGCCGATCCAATTAACCGGCAGCCGGCAATCTCGCTGTATGTTGCCGACTCATCGTGAACCGGTTTGGTCCATGCCGGTTGTACCGATACGGCAATATCTCCAGCTCGTGTTGCTTGTGCCGGCATTGCGCTGGACTACAAAGAATCCGTTGCTTGCGGTCGATCGGGTGGTAAGGGACGCACTTAAGTTTCCCCCACCGTAGGATGGCGCGTTCAAGGAAGTCGTGCCGACGGTGATTGCACCCCAAACACGTCAGGGATTCGACATGAAACGGCTAATTACCGGCTACGGACGCGTCTCCGGCTGCGTTGCGCTAGCCCTTGCGATGGGATTGAACGGACCGGCACGGGCCAAAGATCACGGCAAATTGCACGTGCCGGCGAGTCTGCCGGGGCCTCTATTGAGCGACATCTCGGCCGCTGAGTATTCGGAATTAAAAATTGAACCGGGTGTGACCGGCGAAGTCGAACTGGTGCGCGAGCGCTACGAGAATGGCAAAGTCCGAATTGAACGCCAGGTTACTCTCGACGGCAACGGCAACTACGTAAACCATGGCGTGTGGAAGATGTACTCGCCGAGCGGCGACGTAGTGGCCGAGGGGCACTATAACTTCGGCAAGCGCGACGGTTTGTGGACGCGATGGAACGGCCGCAATGATTCTCCAACGTTCCGCGAGTTACCTTTCACTCACTTCAAGGCCCCATTCATGTCGCAGGCGACGTTCGTCAATGGCAAGATGGATGGCGACTGGGTGATCACCGATGCCAACGATCGCAAGGTGATGGTGATCCCGTTCACGGCGGGCGTGCGCAACGGCACGGTGACGACGTGGCT
>DASZZA010000688.1:0-4109 GCA_035545135.1 Lacipirellulaceae bacterium
CAGCGGCAGTCTTTATCTGTACGGAGACAATAGCGCTCTCACTCACGGCATATTCTTAAATACTAGCGCCGGAGTGAACTTTAATAACAGCAAATCGTTCGGATCGGCCACAACGCCAATTAACTTCCTTGACGCGGCAACTGCTACTTCACTTGGTCTCTCCGCCCCCACTAACACGTTCTATGTCCTGGCTAACCCCGATACCACATCGCCCCTCACAATCCCCAATCCGGTAACGATGCGGTCCGACGCCGACACGACGCTCATTTACACGGGCCACGATCCGGTCACTTTCAGCGGCACGTGGACGATCGGCTCAACGGCGGGCGGCCGGTACAACAGGCTGCAAATTGGCAATACCCCATTTCCATCCGCCGAGATGATCATCAGCGGCGGTATTGCCGGCGATAGCAACTCCAATCTAACCGTGCAATCGCCAAATGGCGTTAACGGCACGCTCGTCGTTGAGGGCTCCAGCACGTACGGCGGCATTACCACACTGGGCCAGATTACTGCCGCTGCCCCTTCGACCGGAACTCCCGCATTCCAGGCCGACGACGGAGTCGGTTTGCCGACCGCAAGTATCCTTGCACTTAACGGCGGTGTGCTCCAAACACATGGCACCTTCAGTCGTCCGCTCGCCGCCGATTTCGGCCAAAATGTGGCATGGTTTTGGCCTGCGACGCAGACCGCACCGGGCGGCGGCGGATTTTCGGCCATCGGAAGCCAACTGACGGTCAACATCAATGGTAATTTGTCTCAACTGTCCTGGGGCGAAAGCATGGGCGACGTCGGGGTCACCATCCTCGGTCCGCTCAAATTCGGCTCGCCTACCTCTAACGCTGAAACGCTCTTTCAAAACCCCATTGATTTGAACGGTTTGGGATCGGCGGGCGTAACGCGTACCATTACGGTGATTGCCGGCGCCGGAGGCGACTCTACTGTAATGTCTGGCGTCATCAGCAACAGCGGCCAGGATATTGGGCTCACGAAAAACGGCACCGGCACCCTCATCTTCAACGCCAACAATACCTACGGCGGCGCCACAAGCGTCGCGGCCGGCACCTTGCTGGTCAATGGCACGCAAACTGGCACGGGGCTCACCACAGTCGCCGCCGGCGCAACTCTTGGCGGGACCGGCACACTTGGCGGTGGAGTGACCAACGACGGAACTGTGAATCCAGGTGCGGGCGTCGGCACTTTGCATGTGAATGGCAATGTGACGATGGACGCCAGTTCGCATTACGCGGTCGACCTGTCGGGCGCCACCGCGGATAAACTGGCCATCACCGGCAATTTGGACCTTTCCGCAGTTGGAGATTTCCTCGACGTGACCGGCACCGGCACGGGCTCAAGCTGGATCATTGCCACGTATACAGGAACGTTGACCGGCAACTTCGATACGGTTACATCCGGGTATACCGTCGACTATGGGACCGGAACGAATAGCCAAGTAACACTGATGGCTGCGGCGGCGCTGCCCGGCGATTTTAACACCGACGGCAAAGTGGACGCGGCCGACTATGTAATTTGGCGCAAGGGCGGAAGTCCGAACCCGAATTCACCCGGCGATTACAGCCTGTGGCGCACCAACTTTGGGACTAGCAATTCAGGTAGCGGCAGCGCGCTTGCCTCCAATGCTAGTGCCGTTCCAGAACCTTCGTCGGTCATCTTGTGCCTCCTCGGAATTGCCGCCTTTGTGAGCTCGGCTTCGAGACGTCAAGCGTAATTCCTGAAAGACGGGCGTTCGCGCGGTATCTAAGTTTTGTGGCCACGGCAAGGCTGCGTGCCTCGGCCGCGCACGAGTTGTTCCGCCAATTTCTCGAGATTCAGGAGACCACCGATTTTAAAAGGGCCATGCATGCCGATCCACAGTTGCGGTTTCCGTCTGTCGCGCTCATATGTGCGTTCCCGACCAATTTGAGAACCCATATCGTCGAGCGCAAACAGCGCCGAAAACCTTCATTCGATGAAGCAGCGATGAAGACGAATTGGCCCGCGTGAGTGAAGGTTGTCGACTCACCAAGCCGTTGCGCGGTACGCGTCGCCAAACGCCGTGAGTGAGGTCGACGAGTAGCTCTACGACCAATCGGTCAATCACGACTCGTTTTCCAACGAAGCGCGGCGGTAGACTCCGATTGAATATTGAATCAGAATAAACTGACAAGTTTACCTACCCGGATCGAGCATTGATTTCGATCGCTGTTACAATTGTCCCTAGGCCCAGGGATTTGCGGCCGCGACAAGTGCGGTCTCGTTCAATCTCTGCTATCTCCACTTGCTCCTGTGACGTAACGTGCTTCGAGTATTTCACCGCTCTGCGTGGCTGCTTCTGCTATCTATTGCAAGTTGGGTTGGTCAGCCGCCCCATCGTGCTCTGGCAACGCACTATTTTTTTGACGTCAACGGAACGAACGGCGGCTCGGGAGTCGTCGATGGCGGCAGCTATTCGTGGGAAAGCGCCGTCTGGAACTCGAGTAGCAACGGCACAGGAACTCCGATTAACTGGCCAGACGGAAATAACTTTCCAGAATTTGCAGCTGGGTCGGACGCGAACGGTAAGAGCTATACGATCACGGCGAATGCCAACCACGTATTCGCCGGCATGGCGCTGCAAAACAATGGCGGCGGCAACGGAGCAGGGAAGTCCGTCACCATTGCGGGCGCCAGCGGTGTCGTGTTAACGCTTTTCACTAGTTCACCTCCCGCGGCCCAAGGAGTTTTCGTCGGCGGCACGAGCGACCAAAACCTCGTTATCACGGCCACTATCGGCGGCGATGCGACGACCCCTTTGGTTTGGCAGGGTCGGTTAAGCGGTTCCTCCGGCAGCCTTTATCTTTACGGCAATAATACGTTCAGCGGCGGCGTCGACCTCAATACGAACGCGGGCTTGAACTTCAACAACCCAAATTCATTCGGCACCGGGCCGATAAGATGGGGCTATAACGCCAGTGGCGGCACTCAGTTTGCCATCGCAGCGCCAGACGCGACGGTCCCAATCAGCATTGGAAATGCGATGCAGACGAAATCCAATAGCACGCTCATCATGTCCGACTTTGCCGAGCCGGTCACTTGGGGCGGTGCCTGGGTGCTTGATACAGGAACTTCGACGCTCGACGTAAGAGACAACGTGGACACGACAATCAGCGGCATCATAAGTGGGACGGACGGCTCGAGCGCGCTGGCGAAGATCTCGCCTGGCAAACTCATCTTGTCAAACGCGAATACGTACGCGGGTGGCACAACTATTTCGGCCGGCGACGTGGAACTTGCAGGCGCCTCGGCGAAGCTTGGAACAGGAAACGTTACGGTAAGTGGAAGCGGGACGTCGCTTACGATCGATAGTGGCGTCAGCAATGCCCTTAATGAAAGTGCGACATTAAACCTCGGCGGCTTCGCAACGATGAATCTTGGCTCGGGCATCAACGACCGCATAAGCACTTTAGTACTCGACGGCGCGCAGCAGCCCAACGGCACCTACGGCAGTTCGCAGAGCGACGCTGTGAATAAGCTCGATTTCTATTTTTCCGGCACGGGCATTTTAACGGTCGGTCCTTCCATTCTGGCCGGGGATTACAACAACGACGGCATCGTCAATGCCGCCGACTACGTCGTCTGGCGGAAGAACGTAGGTCAGCCCGCGCAGACACTGCCCAACGATACGACGGGGGTCATCGTCGGCAATGCCCAATACGACCTGTGGCGATCGAACTTCGGGAACGCATCGCCGGCTCCGGGCGCTGGCGCCTCGCTTGGTAGCAGTCCCGTTCCAGAACCGTCGCTTGCCGGTCTGCTAATCATTGGCTTTGCAGCGCTCCGATTCTCAATGCGAAACAGGGGCGTTCAAAGGAATTTACCTATCTAAACGGCCAGTCGAACGGCCTGGAACACATGAAGAAGGAAAGATCGAACAACCGAACACGCCGCCGGAGCAGGTCCGCGCAATTACGCTTGGAGCAGCTCGAGCCGCGGTGCATGTTGTCCGTCAACGTAACGACCTGGCATAACGACCTCACGCGCCAAGGCCTCAATACGAACGAGACCACCCTTACGCCGGCCAACGTCAATAGCAGCGCCTTCGGCAAGCTGTTTTCTTACAACGTAACGGG
>DASZZA010000689.1:0-3819 GCA_035545135.1 Lacipirellulaceae bacterium
GTATGTGATCGACTTCTGGGGCTTGGGGTACGACATTGCGGAGAAGATGGGGCTCGTTCCGCGGATTCGGGAGTTGGGGTATCAGGTGCACGAGGTGCGGTTTGTCGATCGGCGGGGGCGGAAGAGCGGTGGGTTTGCGGTCGATGTGTTTGGGCGGATTACGAACGGGCGATTTACCAGTGTGCGGCGGTCGGATCTGGCGGCGACGATCTATGGTGCGCTCGACGAGCAAGTGGAGACGGTCTTTGGCGATTCGGTGGCGGGGATTGAGGATAATGGCAAGTTCGTGCGGGTGAGTTTCGAGCATGCGGCGGCGCGCGAGGTTGATTTGGTGATTGGGGCAGATGGGTTGCATTCGCGGGTGCGGAAGATTGCGTTCGAGGCAACGAGCGAACGCGAGGGAGGGGGACAGTCCCCTTTTGCTTCGCGGACTGCGCAAAAGGGGACAGTCCCCGGAGGAGGGGAGCGGTTTGAGGTTTCGCTCGGTTATCACGTGGCGGCTTTCGAAGTGGACGGGTATTGGCCGCGGGATGAATTGGTTTATCTCAGCTATGGCGTGCCGGGAAAGCAGGTGTCGCGGTTTTCGATGCGTAACGATAAGACGTTGTTCTTGTTTGTGTTCTTGGATAAGTATTTGCCGGAAGAATGGAAATCGAGCGCGGGAGGGGGACAGGCACATTTTTGCTCCGCGGACTCCGCAAAAATGAGCCAGTCCCCGGTGGAGGAACGCAGGGCGGCGCTGAGGCACGTGTATGATGGCGTGGAGTGGGAGTGTCCGGAGATACTGACGGCGATGGAGGGCGTGAGCGACATTTACTTTGATCGCGTGAGCCAGATTCGGATGGAACATTGGACCAAGGGGCGGGCTGCGCTCGTCGGCGATGCGGCGGCGTGTGTTTCGCTACTTGCCGGCGAAGGAACGGGGCTGGCGATGGCCGAGGCGTATGTGCTGGCCGGCGAAATTCACGTTTGCGGGGGCGATCATGCGGCGGCGTTTGCGCGGTACGAGGAGCGGATGATGCCGTTTCTGAAGCGCAAGCAGGAGTCGGCGGCGAAGTTTGCGTCGTCGTTTGCGCCGAAGACGGCGTTTGGGATTTGGTTTCGCAACCAGGTGACGCGGTTGTTGCGGATTCCGGCGGTGTCGGATTACTTCATCGGGCGTGATTTGCAGGATGAGATTGAGTTGCCGGAGTATGGGTGGTAGGGCGCGGCTCTTCTAGTGTGCGGCAGGTTCTGAGAGCTCGCGTGTGAAATGCGAATCGGTTTCTTCTTGGCTGCGTACGCCACCGGCTTCACACCAGTACCGTACAACGTTGGGACAAAGATCGGCATCGTTCGGCCAACGGATGGTGCCGTCCTCGACCCGCACCAGACGGAAATACTCAGGTTTTCGGAGGGGTTCGAATATCGGTCCCCACAGAATCGGCGTCAGGTCGAGACGGCTAACGAAACCGTCCGCAAATTGCAGTTCGACAGTATGATCAGCCAGAACACGTACCGAAGTGATTCGGTGCATTTTCGCTAGATAATGATTTAGAGCAGTGGCTCAATTCTGTCCAATGGTTTATGGTTGCGTGCGTCTTGCCATCGACTAAGGAGCTCGGGTCGGTGTAACGAAGCCCACTCAACTACCAAGTTCTTTGCTTTCGGCGGAAGCCATCCATCCAGAATCTTCAAAGTTCGAATATCAATCTCCGCGAAGTATTCGGCATATCGCGCGTGGAAATGAGGTGGGTTGTGCTCATTCCAATACCTTTCAATTACGATGCCGTAGAACTCGCTGATCCGTGGCATGCGCACAATTATACGACACGGCGCCGCTGCATCAAATGTCGCGTTCCAACCGCTTTACGTGAGAATTCCGCGGACGACGTGGGCGTCTTCGACGCCGGTGAGGCGGGTGTCGAGGCCGCGGAAGGGGTAGGTGAAGCGGGTGTTGTCGATGCCGAGGATGTGAAGCATTGTGGCGTGGATGTCGCGGAGGTGGACTGGGTTTTCGGCGATGTTGTAGCAGAAGTCGTCGGTGCGGCCATATTCGATGCCGGGCCGGACGCCGGCGCCGGCGAGCAAGGTAGTGAAGCAACGGCCATGGTGGTCGCGGCCGCTGTTGGCGTCTCCAAAAACACCCTGGCTAAAAACAGTGCGCCCGAACTCGGTGAGGAACATGACGAGCGTGTCTTCCAACAGGCCGCGCTGTTTGAGATCGCTGATGAGGGCGGCGGTTGGTTGGTCGATGTCGTGGCATTGGTTGGGAAGCTGTCGGCGGATGGCGATGTGTTGATCCCAGCCGCGGTGGAAGAGTTGCACGAAGCGCACCCCGCGCTCGAGCAGTCGGCGGGCGAGGAGGCAGTTGGCGGCGTAGCTGCCGGCTTTGTGGACTTCGGGGCCGTAGCTTTGGATGATATTGGCCGGTTCGGTGCTGAGGTCGGTGAGTTCGGGGACGGACGTTTGCATGCGGAACGCCATTTCGTAGGCGGCGATGCGGGCCAGTGTTTCGGGATCGCCCGTTTGGGCGGCGCGGAGGTGGTTCAGCTCGTCGAGATCGTCGAGGAGTGCGCGGCGCTGGATGCGGTCGGTGCCGGGTGGGTCGGCCAGATACAGGACGGGGCTCGCGCCGGCGCGGAGGGCGACGCCTTGGTGCGTGGAGGGGAGGAAGCCGTTGCCCCACAGGCGGCTGAAGATCGGCTGGCCCGGGTTCTTGCCGGTGCCCTGCGAGATCATGGCGATGAAGGTAGGCAGATTTTCGTTTTCGGTGCCCAGGCCGTAGCTGATCCACGCGCCCATGCTGGCGTAGCCGGGCTGCTGGTTGCCGGTGCAGAAGAACGTTTGGGCCGGGTCATGGTTGATGGCTTCGGTGTACGTGGACTTGATGATGCAGAGGTCGTCGGCGATTTTTTGCGTGTGCGGCAAGAGGTCGCTGATCCAGGTGCCGTGTTGGCCGCAGCGTCGGCCGGGCCACATGGGGGCGACGACGGGGAAGTGGGCCTGACCCGAGGTCATGCCGGTGAGGCGCTGGTTGCCTTTGACGGAGGGCGGAATTTCCTGGCCGTTGTGTTTGGCGAGCGACGGCTTAAAGTCGAACAGATCGACATGCGAGATGCCGCCGGCTTGGAAGAGGCAGAGGACGCGTTTGGCTTTGGGGGCGAAGTGGGGGAGGGTGGGGAGGCCGTGATCCGCGCTGCTGGGCGAGCCAGCAATGGCACCCGAACGTGACGCGCTCGTTGCGGAAGCGACGCGGGCGAGGAGCGTGCTGAGAGCCGTGCTGCCAACGGTGCCGGCGGTGGCGCCGAGGAACGTGCGGCGGGTGGCGAGGTGGTGATGATCTTCAAACGATTTGTTCATGTGATCACCGTGCGCGAGCGGAAGTTGAATTCGAGACCAACGAGAAGGACGTATTTGCTTTTTGCGCATCCTTGTGAATTATCGCAATGGTAGCAGCCATAAGTTTCCGCAGGTCCGCGGGACGCGCATCTTTATGTTTCGCGGCAGTGTTGATTAACACCATCCCATACTCGTTTGACTTTGTGATTTTAACGTGACTTTGTAGCCAGCGAGTCGGGTTCGGTGATTGACGGAGTGGACGTAAAGTCGCAATTCCGGGATCGTTGAGCAAGCGTTGATAAATGGACGTGGCATTTGGAGTTGTCGTCCCAAAGTTAACCATTGCACTCTCAAAAAAATCGGGCATTGCTATGCGTGAACGAACATAGTAGCCAACCGGCAGTAGGAGTATGGCGAGCATCGCGATTAAAAGTAGCAGACCACGCAAGCTGATTCTCACACACTTAAATGATCTCATCGCTTTCGTCTCCCGTTTAA
>DASZZA010000690.1:0-5395 GCA_035545135.1 Lacipirellulaceae bacterium
AGTAAAAGCGGGAGATCGCGAGTTGTCGCTCGATGCGACCGATATTCTGGTCGCGGCGGGCCGGACGCCGAACACGGACCAGCTCGATCTGGCGAAGACCGTCGTCGAGCTGGACCCGCGCGGCTATATCCGCGTTGACGAGCGACTGCGAACGACAGCTCCCGATGTGTGGGCCGCCGGTGATTGTGCGGGCAGCCCGCAGTTTACGCACGTGGGCGAGGACGATGCACGCGTGATTCTCAGCAATCTTGCGGGCGGCAATCGTACGACTCGCGACCGGTTGATTCCCTATTGCTTGTTTACCGATCCGGAATTGGCGCACGTCGGCCTGACCGAAACCGAGGCACGTTTCAGGAAGGTCGCCTACAGGCTTATCAAGGTACCGATGAAAAGCGTCCTGCGCACGCGCACTCTCTCCGAAACGCGAGGATTTGCCAAAGCGCTCATCGGAGCCGATGATCGAATCCTCGGATTTACCGTATTCGGCGCCGAGGGAAGCGAAATGATGGCCGTCGTGCAAACGGCGATGGTGGCGAAGCTGCCCTACACGGCCGTGCGTGATATCATATTCGCCCACCCCACGACGGCCGAAGGGCTAAACAGCATGTTCGCGGATACGCCCTCGGCAGCGGCGGCGAATTAAACTGACCCGGCGACCTAGATTCTTCGGCGCGCCATGTTGACCTGATTCCGAATCTTCTTGAAGAGACATTCATGATGAACGCCCTAAGATTTGCGATGTGGACCGTTCCGTTATTCTCCTTGGCTGGGCAGGGCGCGGCGGCAGATCGGCCCAGACCTCCGGCGCGCGATCCACACACGCCTGGTTACGTCGCGGCGAAGGAATTGCCCGACGGCGAGGTGCCGCCTGTCGACGTTGAGGGGAACTTCATCATTGGCCCGACGCACAAGCCGGCACCGCAAATGATTGTGAAGCCGGACGTACCGCATGGTGCGGTACACAATCTGACGATGAATTCGGCCGACAGCAAGATTTATCCTGGCATCGCTCGCGAGCCCAATACGCACGGTACGCCGGATCCCGACAACCCGGCGAAGATGGTTGTAACCACGAGCCATCCGGCTCCGTATACGCGCCGGGTGGCGGTGTACGTGCCACAGCAATATGTGCCGGGAACGACCGCTCCTTTTATCGTCGGCGCGGATGGCCCGGACAAACTCTTGTTCACCGCGCTCGATAATCTGATTGCCGAAAAGAAAGTGCCGGTGATGATCGGCATCTCGATCGGCAACGGTCGCGGCGATGCGCAAGGCAGCCAGCGAGGGTTGGAATACGACACGATGTCGGGCCTGTATGCCGAGTTCGTCGAGACCGAGGTGCTGCCGCTGGTGGAAAAGCAGTGCCACGTCACGTTGACGAAAGATCCCGAGGCCCGGGCCACCATGGGTTGCAGCTCGGGCGGCTCCTGCGCGCTGGCCATGGCCTGGTATCGGCCCGATTTGTATCACCGTGTGCTCACGTACTCAGGCACATATGTGAATCAACAATGGCCGCACAATCCCGAGACGCCGCACGGCGCCTGGGGCTTTCATGAGACCTTGATCCCGAACAGTCCGACCAAGCCGCTGCGGCTGTGGCTGGAAATCAGCGATAGCGATCTCTTGAATCCGAATGCCATGCGTGACGGTATGCACGATTGGGTGCTCGCCAACGAAAATATGGCGAAAGTGCTGGCGGATAAAGGCTATCACTATCAATTCGTTTTTGCGCGCAATGCCGTGCATTGCGACGGCGGCGTCAAGCAGCAGACCCTGCCACAGGCCCTTGAATGGTTGTGGCACGGGTACGAGGCCGCTGGAAAGTGAGCCGACGAACGCCGTGTTGCGTGCGACGCATGACGGTCGTATGCGCTATTTGACGCGCACCAGCTTCATGATGCGCCCCGAAACGTTCCAATCCTGTACGTACAGGTTGCCGTCCTTGTCCCAGCTCGACCCGTGGGTGCCGTTGAAAATGCCTTCGATCCAGCGCTCTTGCGGCACGTTGAAGTTCATCCGCGTGCCAGGGTCCGGATTGCTCCCCAAGACAGCGATGATGGTATTGCTCTTGTCGAGAATCACGAGCCGGCCGTGCAAGTCCGGCACCGAAACGTAATCGCCCTGCACGACGGCCGAGGTGGGCATGCCCAGGCCGGTCACGACCTCGGCGATGAAGTTTCCGTCGAGATCGTAGTGCAGCAAACGGCCCTTGGGCTCGTGATTGCGGTCGCAAATCAACAGCCGCGGCGGGTCATAGCGCGTGTCGAGCGTCATGCCGTGCGCCGTGTTGAACTGCTTCAAGTCGTTACCGTGCGATCCGAAGTGCATCTGGTACTTGCCGGACTTGTCGTACTTGAATATGTGATTGCTGGCATACCCATCGGAAAGATAGATGTCGCCATTTGGGGCCACGGTGATCGCGGTCGGGTTGAATTTCTTGAGCCCCAGGCCCGATTCTTCGGGGAAGCCCAGCCGCAGCACGATCTCGCCGGTGTCGGCGCGGAACTTGATTCCCTCGGCGTCGTTGTTGCGGGCACCGTAGATGAACTCGGTACCGTCTTCGTCGCGGATCTTCATGTCATGAAGATTCGAATGCTTGTCATCGACGAAGGAGCGAATCACCTTCCCGTCTGGAGAAAAAACCACGACCCCCTTGTTGGCGCTTGTGTAAATGTTCCCCGCCTTGTCGACGACGACCGATCCGTGGGTCGGTCCGAGGGCGGAACGACCGTCGGGCAAAAGCCCCCAGCCGGGAACCGTGTCGAAGGTCATCAATCCGCAGCCCATGCGAACGGGCTGCGTCTTGTCGGCCGCCTTCGCGGCGAAAGCCACGAACAGCATGCTTGTGAAAACAAGACAGGAAGCGGGGCGTGTCATGAATCGAATCCTGGAGATGGGAGGCAATGGGGCGATGGCGACGTTCGGACGATTTTTGACCAGGGCCACGATCGGGCGGATTGCGAAATCGTAGCTAACCGGCAATATACAAGCAGTTTAGGGGCTGTCAGCGTTCAGCCCGTGAATTGGTCGATTTAAATCCTTGACGTCTCGGGAGCCACCACGTACCCTCGCAATTGGCCGTGTATCACTCGCTTGCAGTGCAACCTTGACTTGGACTGGGCTGGTCTGTCAAGTCGCGGCCAAGTTTCTTAGTGGCTGGGAAAAAAGGTCAACTTCTGACGCGGGGCGAGCGTTTTGCTCGCCCACGTGTGTGGCGCGTCCGTCGCTCCGCCTTTTCTGGTGGTAGCTACGGAGTTTCACGGCGCATGATTCGCGCCTTGTTACGCGCTGTCACGGACGAGCCTCGCTCGCATGGTATCTCCGCGCGCGTTCCCGGACCACTCCCGTTTGCAGTAGGGCGGCACGCGGCCATCGGGCGCTTCCGCGCGCTTGCGTTTGACGAGCAGGGGGCTCGTTGCCCGAATTTGTCGGGGGCTCAGCTTTTGAGGGAACACCATGAGATTTGTCCTGCGTTCGATTGTCGCGCAGCTATTCACCGGAGATAACGCATCTGCTGCTTGCCGCGTGCGCCGCGGCCTGCACTACGAACCACTCGAAGAGCGGCGGATGTTCTCCGTCACCACGACCTCCACCACGACGGGAGTCGTGGGTTCGCAAGGCGTCGAACCGATCGACGGCGTTGGCAACAACGTCGCCAACCCCACCTGGGGCGCCGCGGATACGAATTTCACGCGCATTGGACCGGCGAATTACGCCGACGGCATTTCGGCCCCCAATGGGCAAAATCTTCCCTCGGCGCGCGCGATCTCGAATCTGATCGCCAATCAGGATCTCAACGGCGTTGAGCAGGATCTGGACAACAACCGTTCCTTGTCCGATTGGGTTTACGCATGGGGGCAGTTCATCGATCACGACATCGATCTGACCGAGAGTAGCGATGTGTCGATGAATATTCCGATCCCCGCCGGCGATCCGACCTTCGATCCTACCGGCCAAGGCAATTTGTCGATCCCCTTCGACCGTAGCGCGATCGCGCCGGGCACGGGAACGAGCACGTCGAACCCCGCTCAGCAAGTCAACCAGGACACGAGCTTCATCGATGGTTCCATGATCTACGGCAGCGATGCGGCCACGGCAGCGGCGCTACGTACTTTTAGCGGCGGCCAGCTAAAAACCTCGCCCGGCGATCTGCTCCCCTACAACACCATGGGCCTGAACATGGCCGACAACACGGGCGTGCCGGAAAGCTCCTTGTTCGCCGCCGGCGACGTTCGGGCCAATGAAAACGTCGAACTCAGCAATATCACGACGTTGTTTGTCCGAGAGCATAATTACCAGGCCGCGCAATTGGCCAAGCAGCACCCGACGTGGACTGACGAGCAGCTTTATCAGGGAGCGCGGCAAATCGTGATCGGCGAAATTCAGTCGATCACATACAACGAATGGCTGCCGGCGCTCATGGGGAACAACGCGCTGACGCCTTACCGTGGCTATAATCCGAATGTCAATCCGTCCATCTCCGTCGAATTCGCGAGCGCCGCCTTCCGGCTGCACACGTTGCTAGACGACGACGTTCAGTTCATGGACAACAACGCCAACGCAATCGCTAGTCTACCGACGCTGCCGTTGGCCGAGGACTTCTTTCAGCCGGGAATCGTCGCGCAGCCAGGCGAAGTGGCGGCCAACCTCAAGTACCTGTCAACCGATCTGACGCAGGAGGTGGACGAGCAGACGGTGGACGGACTGCGCAATGCGCTCTTCCCCGACGCTCCCGTGATCAACAACGTCGAGGTCGGTGCCAGCGACCTGATTGCCGACGACATTCAACGCGGTCGGGACGAAGGCGATCCCACTTACAACCAATTGCGCGTTGCTATGGGCGAAAAACCCGTGACCTCGTTCGCGCAGATCACGTCCGACGTTCAGCTGCAACAGCAATTGAAGCAGCTATACGGCAACGTCAACAATGTCGAGGCGTTTGTCGGCTTGATGGCTGAGAATCACCTGCGCGGTTCGTCGCTCGGTCAAACCGAGCAAGCGGTGCTGGCGCGGCAGTTCGAGGCCTTGCGCGATGGCGATCGTTTCTTCTACGAAAATGCCGATCCTGCCAGCCTGGTCCGGCAGTTGAACAACACGACGCTGTCGCAAATCATCGAGCGCAATACGACGCTCACGAATCTGCAAGCGGATGTGTTTCACTTCTATAGCAACATTCAAGGGACCGTCGTCGCTACTACCGCGCCGACATTAGGAACGCGCGGGGCCAATCACCTTGGTTTCCCCGCACCGCTCGCCGGAGTGACTGTCGAGTTGATTCAGAATGGCGAGGTCGTCGATACGACGACGACCAACGCGCGCGGCGTCTATCAGTTTTCGAATGCCGGTTCCGGCAACTACACGGTAAAGGTCGTTCCCCCAGCGCACGGCAACATTC